>CAYRZA010000103.1:0-3320 GCA_964428675.1 uncultured Desulfurococcales archaeon
TCTCTAATTTTCTTCGTGGCTTCTCTAATTTCTCCTATATCGTACTCCTTTTCTATTTCATCTAACAGCTTTAACGCTAGGTCCACTCCGATGACCAATACCAAGTCCATAAAATCGGGGCTGAGCAAATATTTGGCTAAATTCTCCGGATTTCCGCCGAATGAAGAGAACTTAAACTTATTCTCAGCCTTACCTAAAAGCTTCCTAGCACTTTCTAGTTTATTTGCGTCTAATTTATTCGGGGTCAGAACCTTTATCACCACCTGCCTCAGGAAATCGGGATACGTCTTTTTACTCTCTTCTGCAGACAATCGTTCTCGCCTTAGTTTGAATACTACGAGTCCCCCATATAAACTGTTGCTATCATCCTCCTCGCAGGGAAAAATGCTTAAAAGTATTTCTCAATTAAGATAACAAGACTTACCATGCCAAGATCGAAGAAGAAGACTAAAAATCAAGAAGTTGAAATGTCTAATTCCTCTTCACTTACATATAAGGTCGAGAGCAGGCTAAAAGTTGTTTATGATGATAAAGAGGTCTTAGTTATGACTGCTCCCAATGAGGACGAGCTTAAGGATATATTGTTAGAACTTCTAGAGGAGAGGCCAATGAACCTGAAGGAGTTACACGCTCACCTTTCTGGCATAGCCAGTGAGGACAAAATAAGGAGGGCGCTTACAGACCTAACTGAGCAACATAAGGTCGCGCTGACCGACGACGGTAAGTACGTTAAGCTGGGATAAATGGACAAGACGCGTAGTATTTTGAGCACAATAGTGCTTGGGACTTAGTCAATACCCTGTTCAAAACCTCGCATTTGGCCACTAACCCTTTAGACGTCCTCACTATAGTGAAGTACTTACATCCACTATCTATCGGTTTTTCGAGAATATTTACTGATGCGTAATAATTAATTTCTTGATCAACTTCTGAGTCACTTATATATGATGCCAAGCTTCCTCCCACCTCTTGAGCTTTAGCCTCCCCTGGGTAGAACCTGCAGGTAGTGTAGTTGCCTAGGCATCTGCTACTGTCAGTTATGTAGTCCGTCGGCTTATCTAATAAAGGTGATACGCAGAAGCCGCCCTTATAGTACGGGCAGGTCTTAGGCCTCTGCAACCTCCCTCACTACTACGTGTACTCCTAAAAGGTCGAGCTCTTCACCTATAACCGGTATTGTCAATTCAAAGACGTCCGCATCCTCGTGCTCGCTTATTGCTCTCTTCACCTCCTCTTCTGGAACCTTCTTGTCTATCGAGTTGACCACCAGGATCTCGACCCTTTTCATCGTTTTAGACTCCTTTATTCGATTAAGTGTTATAAGAGGAAAGGTTCAATGTCTCACGTGAATGTAGCGAGGAAGGCAGTCGAGGAGTTCGCAGAAATAGTGTCGCAGGTGACGGGCGTCAGTAAAGAAATAGTAATACAAAACGTCTCGTTTTCACATAGGGACGAGTTCGGTGACCTATCGATTGCCTTGCCTTCTCTGGGGATTAAGGACGTTAACCCCTTACCTAACGAGCTTAAGGGAAGGAAGTACATTAGTGTAATCAAAAAGGAGAGGATCTATTATAACGCGCTTTTGAACGAGAAGGAAATCTTCAAGGAATTGTTCTTTAACTTAGATTCTTCCTTTGAGGTCGAAAAGGCGGAGAGGAGGACGAAGGTCATAGTGGAGCACACAAGCGCTAACCCCATACACCCCCTCCACATAGGCCACCTGCGGAACGCGGTCCTGGGCGACATAATAGCAAGAATGTTAAAGTGCAGGGGACACGAAGTCAACACGAGGTTTTACGTCAACGACGCTGGCAGACAAGTCGCGATTCTGGTTTACGGTTACCTGAAACTAGGAAAGCCTAATCCCCCACAAGACGTCAAGATAGACACATGGATAGGTAACATATACTCAATGACCAACGTGATTTTCGAAATAAGGGAAATAAGGGAGAAGCTCAACACCGCAAATGACGAAGAAAGACAGGAGCTGACTAGGAGGCTGGACGAGCTCGTCAGCGCTGCCGCAAAGCTCGCGGAGAAGGACAAGGAGTCGTTCTACCGCCTGGCAGATGCAATAAACGCCGATCCGAACCCAGAAGAGGAGATAGCCGAGATAATCAGGAAGTACGAAACGAAGTCAGACGAGGAGATCGTGAAGACCGTTAGGACTTTAGTGAACTACGCCCTGCAAGGGTTCAAGGAGAGCTTGCAGAAGCTCGGGATCTCCTTCGACGCGTTCGACTACGAGAGCGACCTCCTCTGGAGCGGCATGGTAAGCAAGGTTATTAGCGAGGCTTTGGCATCGGAGTTTAGGATCAAATACAAGGACGCCGTAGCCCTAAACGTGAACTCCTTGGGTCCGGAGGAGAGGGACAGACTGAAGATACCCAGGGGGATAGAGCTCCCACCCCTAATCCTCATGAGGTCTGACGGTACGACCCTATACACTACTAGGGACGTGGCTTACTCCCTCTTCAAGTTCTCCTTGGGTTATGATAGGGTCATCAACGTGATAGCGGAGCAGCAGAGCGTGCCACAAATGCAATTGAGGGCAGCGCTTCACCTGTTGGGCCACAGCAGGGAGGCCGAGAACTTAATTCATTACTCTTACGCAATGGTCACCCTTCAGGGAGTTAGGATGAGCGGTAGGCTCGGTAGGTACGTCAGCTTCGACGAGGTCTACTCGTTGGTCGAAAAGGAAGTGGAAAAGGTCATAGAGCAAAAAGGAGGCAATAAGGACGCCATAGCGGACATAGTGAACGCTGCGATCAGGTACGCAATAGCTTCGGTTTCCGCAAACAAACAGCTGAGCTTCAACGTTTCGGCAGTAGTCGACTTGGATCAGAACAGTGGGCCTTACTTGCAGTACACTTACGCTAGGGCTTACAACATCTTGGAGAAGGCGACAGAAAAGCCAAATGTCGACGAAGCTGACTTGGACTACATAAAGGGAGACATAAGGAAGCTCCTGATCGAACTGGCTAAGTTCCCTGAGGTCGCCAAGAAGGCCTGCGACGAGTTGAGACCAGAGGACCTCGTGAGTTACTTAAGGGGCGTTGCGGACCTCTTCAATAAGCTGTACAACTACGAGAGGGTACTGCAGGAGCCAGATAAAGGTAAGAGAACGACCAAGCTGTTCATCGTTAAGGGAGTAGAAAGGGTGCTCCATAACGGTCTGACAATTCTCGGGATAAAGCCGTTGAAGAGAATGTGAAACGTTTTAGGATGGGGTTAAGAAACGTATTGGGCCCGTAGCTCAGCCAGGACGGAGTGCCGGCCTGCGGAGCCGGTGGTCCCGGGTTCAAATCCCGGCGGGCCCG
>CAYRZA010000104.1:0-3226 GCA_964428675.1 uncultured Desulfurococcales archaeon
CCTCTTTTAAGGCTCTCACCTACTTTTCCCTTGTATGCCTAAAGTCGCCGTCATAATGGGGTCGAAGTCCGACTGGGACGTAATGAAGGACGCTGTGGAAGTCCTCAAGGAGTTCGGCGTCGAGGTCGAGGTAAAGGTTGTCTCAGCCCACAGGACCCCGGACTTCATGGCGGAGTTCGCCAAGACAGCGCACGAGAGGGGGATAGAGGTAATAATTGCAGGTGCCGGGGGAGCAGCTCACTTGCCCGGGATGACGGCTAGCTACACTCACTTACCGGTTATCGGAGTCCCGGTGCCCTCGAAGCACCTCAACGGCTTGGACTCGCTCCTCTCAATAGTCCAAATGCCCTACGGCGTCCCAGTGGCTACAGTCGCAATAGGTAACGCCAAGAACGCTGCCCTACTGGCCATAAGGATACTATCGATAAAGTACCCCGAGCTGGCGGAGAAGATGAAGGACTTCATGAGGAGGATGAGGGATGAAGTTCTCTCGACAAACCTTCCCTAAAGTCCTGATCTTAGGAGGTGGTCAACTGGGCTACATGATGATAAACGAGGGCAGGAGGTTCCCCATAACGTTCTACGTCCTGGACGAGCCCAATAACCCGGCCTGCAGGATAGCTGACAAGTGCTTCGCCCCGGAGCAGTATAAGGAAGCTGTGGATTCAGCTGACATAGTGACTTTCGAGTTCGAGCACGTCAAGGAGGAGGCCCTGCAGTACGCCAACGATCAGGGCAAGCTCTTCCCCCCGCTTGAGGCAGTGGAGCTGAAGAGGGAGAGGCACAGGGAAAAGCTCTACTACAGGGACCACGGCCTCCCCACTCCGAGGTTCGAGGTTGTCTATTCGGGGGAGGACGCCTTGAGGGTCGCCAAGGACGAGTTCAACAACTGGGCAGTAATAAAGCAGAGCAGGGGAGGCTACGACGGGAAGGGCCAGTACTTCCTGAAGGGCTCACAGGAGGGCTTCGAGTTCCTAAAGGAGAGTAAATGCACTTTCGTGGTTGAGGAATACATAGACTTCGACTACGAGGCGTCGGTGATATTCGTTAGGGACAAAAGGGGCAACTGGTCTGCCTATCCGCCGACCTACAACTTAAACCTCAAGGGGATCCTGATCTACAACTACGGGCCCATTGTCGATTTAGGGTTCACCGAGCTGGCGAGGAAATTGGCTGAAAGCCTGAACTACGTGGGGACTCTGGGCCTGGAGCTAATGGTTAAGGGAGGGAAAGTTTACATAAACGAGTTCGCCCCCAGGGTTCACAACACCGGGCATTACACTTTAGACGGTGCATTGGTCTCCCAGTTCGAGAACCACATCAGGGCCGTTTTGGGCCTGCCCCTGGGCAGTACTCAAGTGAAGGGCTTCGCGGGCATGGTGAACGTCTTGGGTACCGATGAGGTCCCAGAGGAAGTGATGAAAATAGGCAGGGTTTACTGGTACAGCAAGGAGGGGGTCAGGAGGAGGAGGAAGGTGGGACACGTCAACGTGATCGGGGACAGTTTAGAGGAGGTGAAGTCGAAGATAGATAAGGTAATGCAGTTAATCTACAAGGGTAACGTAATGGATTACGTTTAATTTTTCACAAAAAATAGCCGACTTTTTTCAATAGTCTTTCTACATACGGGCAGGAGAAGTCGAAGAGGTCGTGGTTTCCGTGAAACTTACACGCTGCCGAAATCGGTTTCCCCTCTAGCAGAACGACCTCCGCGTAGTCGTCCTCCACCACTTCGTAATAGTTTCCCCTGAAGAACACCCTGACGTCGTCATTTACTATAGCCATATTGTCTCACCTCTCTTTTATTTTTACATCCATGACCGAACGCATATTTAAGCTTTTCCTCGGCCTATATAGTTACCGCGGAATTCTCAATAGACCTCAGGACATCGCGGTATATACTATTTAATTCCCTCTTAATATCCGAAACGCTCAATAGGCCCTTCAGGCCGTCATATATTAGGTCGTGGAACTCCTCCGGGATGTAGTCAAGCCTGGGCGAGAAGTCCAGGAAGTCCTTATAGGCCCTCTCCCTTAGCTCGGGCTTACTGACTGCCTCCTCCAGCTCGCTCTCAAGCCACTCGGGCAACGGGAAGTTGTTAGCTAAAGAGACGTAAATCGAGACCACTAATGAATAAGCGTCGAACTTGGGATCCGCCTTCTCCCCGAACCTCTGAAGCGGGTGGGCGTAGTAGGGAGTGTAGTGAACTACATAACTCCCTATCTTCACCGCGGAACCCAAGTCGCCGATCTTTGGCTCCACCTCGCCCTTCTCCAGGGCATCAACGGCCTGGGGGCCGAACTTAGGTAAAGGCTTGTTGAACAGCACGTTACTGGGCTTCATGTCCGCGTGGACGAAGCCGTAGGAGTGCAACTGCTCTAGGCCTTCGGCCACAATCGAGTAAACTTTGGCAACTAAGGCGGGCCAATAGGTGGAGTTCCTCAGCGTCGAGTACTCGTCGCTCGTCAAGACCTTCCTGAAATCGCCGCCCTCCATGTATTCCATTACTATTGCGGGCATGTCGCTCAGTCCGCCCTGGAGGTTCTCGTCCACGAAGCTGGCCAAGATCCTGACGAACCTGGTCGAGTTCTTCGTCACCTCCTGCATCTTCGCCACCTCCCTGAGTATCTCGTCGAACTTGAAGTCCCTCCTCATGACCTTCACGGCGAACCTCTTCCCGCCCTTGACGGCCTCGAAGACGTAGCCCATCCCCCCTTCCCCTAGAAGCCTCTCGAGCTTGTAGCCGTAAATGACGAGGCCTACGAGTTCGTCGGGGTTAGTTAACCCGACGCCGTCGTTCAGGAGGTAGGGCTTCACTTTACTGCAAGCGTCGAGAACGCCGTTCTTACACGCTATTAGGAACTCCTTCTGGGCCTCCACGGGCATTCCGAGGGAGTGGAGGGCTAAGCCCTTGAGGTAGTGCAGCTCGCCGAACTGGGCGTGGTTCTCGAGGTCGAGCAATATCTCTAAGGCCCTCTTAGCTTGATTGGTGTGTATCAGTGCCCTCACGTAGAACATCTCGTTAACTATACTCGGGTTCCTCCTGACGGCCTCCTCGTAGTACTTCAGGGCCTCCTTCCAGTCTCCCTTCCTCTCGTAGTGCCAGGCTAGCCTCAAGACAGGAGCGTCGTAGTTAGGGAGCAACTTGGCCGCGTTCAGGAGTACCTTAACGTTCTCGGTCGTCTCGAATTCGTCTATAGCCTTGTTGACCTCCGACCTCAGCTC
>CAYRZA010000105.1:0-3194 GCA_964428675.1 uncultured Desulfurococcales archaeon
CTTCTGGCCAAGAGCGTCATTGGTGAGGGTTCGCTCGGCACCCTGTTCTTCCTCCTCTCCGCAGTCGCCGTGTTCCTACCACTTATAGGCGTAGCGCTAAGCGAGAAACTGAAGGCCCGATATACCATCGCTATTTCCTTGACGCTTTCCGGCCTGGGAGTTATGCTTATCCCCACGTCAAGAGGATTCGTCGACCTCTACCTGGTGTCAGTTATGAGTTACTCCTTCTTCCTGGGCCTTCCCAGCTATTACTCGGTAATGGCGAGAATAGGGGAGGGGACGATTAGCCTCGTGTGGGCCATCTCCATACTCCCCTCACTAATCTTCCCAGCTGTAGGGGGAATCCTCATCACGTACTTCGGGTTCACATTAACCTTCGTCCTTGCAGGCCTCATAGTGGCGTTGGGCGGACTAGTGAACCTGGGCCTGAGAACCCCTCCTCTGGGCGGGAAGGGTGGGAGGCCCACCTTGATACCCATGATCGTTATTGTCCCTATAGCTATTATAATGCCGTACTTCACGCCCTTCCTGGAGTCCTTCGGCCTAAGCTATGAAGAGATAGGAATCTTAGTGAGCGCTTCGGAACTCCTCGGAATGCTTTTAACCCTTTACTTGAGGAACCTGGGCTACCTCGGTTTACCGCTGGCCATATTGGTTTTCTCGTTGGTAGGCCTCATGAGAGTTAACCCCTGGTTCGGGATTAGTTTCGGGGCGTGGGAGGCAATAATACCGCTGTCCCTAGATTACGCTGTCAACGACAGGAGCATAAGGGGTTATGGTATAATCGTATCGTCACAGCAGGTCGGCTGGCTCGTTGGGTACGCCGTGGGGGCGGCACTGCGGGGCTCGACCGTTTTAATAACCATAGCCTCTTTGGTCTCGATAGCCCTCGCGTTCCTTACGGCCTTACTCACTCGAAGAGCCCATAGGGGTCAAAAAGCCTCTTGAGCAGTAAGCCCTTGGTGTCGAGGGAACCGAAGCGGGCCAGCCCTTGAGCGTTACTGGGCGACTCTAAGATGGCGTAAGGAGACCCGGGCATGAAGAGGGCCAAGGCGGGCTTACTCCTCTCGACTAATTCCGCAAACTCCTCTATACTTCTTACTTTGGTCACGAAGGTCTCGTTGCTCGGCGAGTAGCTGAAGCCCACTAGGCCGTAATCCTTGTTAAAGCCCTCCAGCTCCACGTCCTCCTCGAAGCTGAAGTACAGCTTCCACCTGCCGTCGTACTCCACAAGTCCCGCTATCGGCTTCTTCTGGATCCCAGCATAGTACTCCGTTAGGTTCAGAGAGTCGTAAGTCTTCTCTAGGAGGAAGGCGTGCCTTGGCTTAGCGAAAAGCTTCAGTTCACAGCCAACTATTGCTCCGACCTTTCCGAAAGTCCCGGCGAACCCCCTGTAAGAGTACACCTTCCCCCAGTAAGTCGCGAGCTTCACGGTCTTAAGCCACTCCCTAACCCCGCCGTACTTAACCGAAAGCGGGGACGGGAACTCGCTCGCCACTAATCCACCAATTGAGCCGTCATATGTGGTAGGGATTAAGTACCCCATCCCCAGGGCCTCCTCCAAGACCTTCTTCACTGGGGCTCCAGGCTCGGCCACAGCGGAGTCCCCTTTGATCTCGAAGTTGGAGAGCTTCTTCAGCGAGATCTCCCTAGCTCCCTTCACTGGCGGGGAGTGAAGTCCGAGGGTCCTCACTACCACCTTCTCCCCCTTGGACTTAAGGTCTGCCAGCAAGTCCAGCACTTCACTAACGTCCCTGGGGTTCACAAATAGTCTCTTAAGAAGGGAAAACCCTTAAAAGGGGTCAGACGTAGTCCTCGATTCTGACCTCGTTTTCGGCCTTACCGCGTTTGAGGTAGCTAACCAGGTTCTCACAGGCCCTTATCATGGCCTCCTCCAGGACTTCCCTACTGCCGTATCCCCCAGCGATGTGCAGGGTGCCGGCGAAGTTAGGGTAGTCCCATAGCTCGGAATTGAAGTCCTCCTTTCCGTTCCTCCTCCAGAAGACGTCTGTTCCGAACTTTATGTCCCTCCTCTCCTTCAAAGCCCTTTTAACCCCCTCCTCGTCCACCGTTTCTCCCCTTCCGACGTTCACGACTATCGCTCCCCTCTTGAGCCTCATGAACCTCTCGTAGTTGAGGATCCCTTTGGTTTCCTTGTTCAGGGGGAGGGCGTCGACTATTACGTCTGCCTTGGGCAATAGCTCGTCCAGGGCCTCAATTCCATACCTCTCGTCGAATAGCTCCGGGCACTTGAAGGACCTCGAAACCCCTATCACCTTCATGCCGAAGCCGTACTTCGCGATCCTGGCGACCTCCGAGCCTATCCCGCCCCCTCCGAGGATCAATATCGTCTTCCCCTTGAGGTAGATCGGCTCGACCCTCTCCCTGACGTTTACGGCCTTAGCTAGGTGCAGGATTAACGCGAACGCGTGCTCCGCGACCGAAGTCGAGTAGGCTCCGGCGTTCGAAAACAGCTTGACCCCCTTCGGTAAAAGTTGGAATGGGAAGTCGTCCACTCCCGCCGAGAACGTCTGAACCACTTTCAAGTTCTTCATGTAAGGCAAGTATTTCGAGGCCTTCGAGGGCCAGGTGAGTAGGGCCACGGCCTCTTCCAGCTCCTTTTGACTAGCGGTCTCCTCCACGATTTCGTAACCCTTAAGTACCTGTTTCGCCCTCTCGGGTAACCTGTCGGAGGAAACTATTATCACGGGCTATTTCTTAGGTCAACCGTTATAAAACGGAGCCATAACTCACTCCGATGGCGTCCCCTTCAGACCACTTGGCCAACGAGAGGACTATGCTGGCCTGGATAAGGACTGGGGTAGCACTTATAGGTTTCGGGTTCGTGATAGCGAAGTTCGCCGTCTTCCTGGCAGTAATTGAGGGCAAGAGGAGCTTGAGCACCTCTTCGGTTCACTTGGGGCTAGCGATGATAGCTTTAGGTGTAATAGTAATACTTTACGGCCTAATCGATTACGTCGCGGTCGAGAGGTCTTTAACGCGGAACGAGTTCAGGCCTGCAACGCTGAGGCACGTAGCGTTTATTGCCGTTGTTGTCGGAATTACGATAGTCTTAGCAATAATGGTGCTTTGAAATGAAGGTAATCGACCTTACCTTGACCATAAGTGAGGACTTGTACGTTTATCCTGGAGACCCGGAAGTGAGGTTCAGGACTTACGAGTCAGAGGGCTTT
>CAYRZA010000106.1:0-3157 GCA_964428675.1 uncultured Desulfurococcales archaeon
ACGACCTGGGGGACTAGGTTAGCGGGGTAAACGGTCAGGGATGAGCCGACTACTAAGACCGCGTCGGACTCCTGGGCGACCGTTAGGGCGTACTCGATGTCCTTCACTGGCTCCCCGAACAGGACAACGTCAGGCCTTATTATTCCGCCGCAGGAGCACCTGGGCGGTATTTCTCCCCTGTCTATCATCTTCAGCACCTCCCTGGAGTCGTACCTCCTGAAGCAGGAAGTGCAGTAGGACTCCAGCATGGTGCCGTGGAGCTCAATTACCCTCATAGAGCCGGCCTTCCTGTGCAAGCCGTCCACGTTCTGCGTTATTACGTATTTTATAATTCCCATTTTCTCCAGTTCGGCCAGGGCGTAATGGGCCCTGTTCGGCTCGGCAGTGAATAAGGAGCGCATCCTGAAGGAATAGAACTCCCAGAAGCCCTTTGGGTCCCTCTTGAAGTAATCGATTGAGGCCAATTCCGGGGAATACTTCTTCCAAAGCCCCTGAGGCCCCCTGAAGTCCGGGATCCCAGAGGCAGTACTTATTCCCGCACCGGTGAAGGCTATGGCGAACGTCGACTCCAGGAGGAGTTCGGCCGCTTTCCTGGCCTCGAGCACGAAGGGAAGTCCCGCAAAATCGAATTTAACTTTTAGTACTCCCTCCAGGTGCCCTTTACAACCCAGACTGGTTCCTCCCTTACGTCCAACGGTATCGGTTCGGCCTTAAGCTCCTCGATCAACTTCTCGTTCACCTGTACCCCTATTCCCGGCTTATTTGGTAGCTTAACGTACCCGTTCTCCACGGGTGTCCCGTTAAATATCAAGTCCCTCTTCCACTGCGGGAACCAGTCGTAGAAGTTCTCGAGGATGGCGAAATTGGGAATGACAGCGCTTAACTGGATTTCGACCGCGTTCTGTATGGGCCCGAAGGCGTTGTGGAAGGCTATATCCACGTCGTTCGCCTCAGCTATCGCCGTCACTTTCCTCCCCACAGTAATCCCTCCTATGTTAGTTATGTCCGGCTGTAGGATGTCGACTAAACCCTCCTCTATGTAGAATGCAGCCTCCTTAAGGCTCGTGAGCCTCTCCCCCATAGCTACCCTTACCTTAGTGAACTGCCTATACCTCCTGTAGCCCTCAACGTCCTCGTGGTGCACTGGCTCCTCCATGAAGTAAGGATCGTATTTCTCTAACCTCTGGGCTATCCTAATCGCCGATACAGCGTTGAACCTCCCGTGGTGTTCTATCATGATTTTCACTTCGTCCCCTACTGCCTCCCTAACTGCTTTAACCCTCTCCTCAGCCTCCCTTAGCCCCCTTTCGTCGATGATGTCGAAATAGCTCCCGAAAGGGTCGAACTTCAACCCCTTATAGCCCTTCCTCACGACCTCCTTAGCCCTCTCGGCGAAGTCCTCCGGGGTGACGCAGTCCTGGTCCCAGCCGTTGGCGTAAACCAATACTTTCTCCCTCATGGCCCCTCCGAGGAGCTTGTATATCGGCGCGCCGAGCTCCTTGCCCAAGACGTCCCAGGAGGCTATGTCTATCGCTGAGACCGCTGTGGCGGACTCGAAAGACTTCGCCAAATAGAAGTCCTGCTTGTACCACTCCCAGTAGTTCTTCTCGACCTCCTCTACTTCCTTGCCTATATAGGCCTTGGCTACTTGCCTTATTGCGTTGTAAACGCTTATTACCCTAATCGTCGGCACCGCCTCCCCGTAGCCCACCTCCCCGTTTGACGTGACAAGCCTCACCAGGATCATCGACGAGGCCCACGTGGCGCTTCCACCTTCCTTGGAAGTGAGTACAATCGGTTCGATTTCCTTGATCCTCACGCTCTGAAAATCGTAAAGCGGGATTAAAGTCCTGTCGTTAAATCCCGTGGGCCTTGACTTCCTTGTGCAACGCGTGGATCACTAGGCCCACTAGTAGCGTTATCGCCCCTATTTCCAAGGACTCCTCCCCAAGCGAGAACAGGAAGAGCGCGGAGGCCACGACGCTTATGGCCTGAACTATAGGGAAACCGGGAGAGCTGAAGGAGTGCGGAACCTTCCTCCTCCTCACGACCCAAACTTCAATGCCGCTGAGCATGTATGAAAAGACCGTGCCGAAGTTGGAGGTCAAAGCTATGGCCTCCACGTTGCCCAGGGCTAAAGAAGCGGCCATCATGGCAGTTACTAGTAAAGTTGAATGTTTCGCGAACTCCTTGGGCAAAATCCCGTCTTCTGCCATTTGTTTGGCCGTCCTCTCAGCCGCAATGATTATGGACAGCGTTACGCTAACGTTGGCCAAGATCGCTACGATATCGACGAAGTATATTAAGGGTAGAGGGGCCTTAACGGAGCTCAGGACGAGGCTCATCGGGCTCGAGGTGGTGCCGTAGGCCGTGTAATAGAGGCCGTCGACCATGGAGAACACTACCAGCATGTAAAGGCTCGCGCTTATCAGCAGGGAAGCCACTATGGCCTTCGGCACTACCTTCTCGCCGTTCTTAACGCTCGGGGTAAGGGTAGCTATCGTGTTGAAGCCGGAATAGGCGAAGAACGCTATGTTAGATGCAATCAAAACCCCCTGAATTCCGTTCGGCATGAAAGGGGAGAAGTTCTTGGGATTGAAGCCAACTAACGCTATTACGCCCAAGGAGAAAGCTACTAGGCCCATTACGTCCAGGATTACTAGGGCTGTCTCTATCTCAGAGGCCAACCTCAAGCCCCTTGACTCTATGAAGCCCAGGACCAATATGAGGGCCAAGGCGATGGCGAAGTACTCCCACTGCGGTACCCTCACTATTGAGGTCAAATAGCCCGAAAAGCCTAGAGCGGTCGCGGCTCCGCTAATAGAGTAGGAGACGACCCTGAAGAAGCCCACGAGAAAGCCCAGGGTCTCGCCTAAGGTGAGCAGGGCGTAGCTGTAGACCCCTCCCTCGACCTTAGGGAAAGCCGAGGACAGCTCAGCACTGTTCAAGCCCACGGTCGTGGCGTAAATTGCGGTGATGAGGAAGGCCAAAACGGCCGCCGGCCCGGCCGCCGAAATGCTGGCCCCAGCCATTACGAAAATCCCCGCACCTATTATGTTCCCGAGGCCTATCGCCAAGGCCTGGAGGAAAGAGAGTTCCTTCCTCTCGCTCACGCGTTCTAAGGCTTAAGCGAGCAATTTGAGCTCAACTCTTCAGC
>CAYRZA010000107.1:0-3146 GCA_964428675.1 uncultured Desulfurococcales archaeon
AGCCTCCCGATCATGCCGTAGTCGTAAAGTATTATGTTGCCCCTCTCGTCCACGGCTATGTTGCCCGGGTGCGGATCGGCGTGGAAGTACTCCTTCTCGAGAAGCATGACCATGAAGAGCCTGAAGACCCTGTACGCCAGCTCCTTCGGAGGGACTATCCTCTTAGCCTCCTCGCTGGTTATCTTATACCCTGGCAAGTACTCCATCACTATGACCCTCTTCGTTGCCCCAATGAGCTCAGGAACTTTTACGTCAGGGAATTCCCTGAGCTCCTCCTTCAATTTCCTCATGTAAATCGCTTCCTTCTCGAAGTCCATCTCTTCGAAGATGTTCCTCGTGAAGTTGGTGACGATTATCCTGAAGTTCTCATAGAAGGCCTCGCCGAAGATGAACTTGAGGAAGGGCAGGAGCCTCTTTATCACCTCTATGTCAGTCCTCACGATCTCCTCTATCCTAGGCCTCCTAACCTTCAGTACTACTCGCTTCCCTTCCTTCGTCTTCGCCAAGTAGACCTGGCCGATTGAGGCGGAGCTTATCGGGTTCGTGTCTATTTCAACCACCTCGATGCCCAGCTTTTTTAAGTCCTCAAGCACGTAATCCTTCACCTCATCCCAGGGAGCAGGGGGCACCTGGTCCTGGAGCTTTGCCAGCTCCTTGAGGTAGGCTTCAGGGAAGATGTCGGAGTGAACCGATAGGCCCTGGCCGAACTTGATGAACGTTGGCCCCAGCTTTATCATGACTTCGACCAGCTTCCTCGCCTCCTCCCTGACCCACTCCTCGTCCACTTCCTTCCCCTTGAGGGTTCTGTCCCTTATCTCCCTCAGAGCTATCACTCTTGGGGCCATCAGGAAGGCTACCTGGAGGGTCCTCTTCAGGGTGTTCAACATTCGGTAATGGGTGTCCGGCTTAAAAGAAGTCTTAAGACAAGATGGGAGCCGTGGCCAAGAAGTACTGTCCCGTTTGTAAAACCATGGTCGAAGAGAAGGTCATTAGGGATGGGAACGTGGTCACGAAGCAATGCCCTAACTGCGGTTTCGTGTTCATAAAGTACGAAATCGGCAAGGGAGTTCTCATCTTCAACAACGAGCCGGTGCCGGAGAAGTACCCCTTGAAGAAGATGCACTTGTTCTGATGGAAACGTTTTTACTTTCGACGCCTAACTAACCCGTGCAAGACTTACTCAAGGCCTACAGGAGGGTTTGGGCTTTAAAGCACGCGACCTCCCTAATGCACTGGGACGAAGAGACCTACATGCCCCCTGGAGGAGCGAAGGCGAGGGGTCTAGCTGGGGCCGAGCTGGAGCTGATATCCAAGGAGCTCTTGCTCTCCTTGAAGCCCCTAGTAGAAAAATACGAGAAGAGGGAGGACCTAGACGACTTCGGGAGGGGAGTAGTAAGGGTTCTCAGGAGGGCAATAGATTACTACGAGAAGATACCCGAGGAAGTAATAACCGAACTGGCGTCAATTCTCCCCGAGTCCCACATTGCTTGGGTGAAGGCGAAGGAAAAGGACGACTTCGAGTCCTTCAGGCCCTACTTGGAGAAGATTGTCGAATTGGAAAGGAAAATAGCGGAGAGCTGGGGATACGAGAGGGAACCCTACGACGCGTTATTGGACCTTCACGAAGAGGGCCTTAGGGCGTCTGAGGTGGAATCGATGTTTTCTAAACTGCTTCCTGCGTTGGGGGAAATACTGAAGGCTGAGAAGTTCCCAAAGGAGCACGAGCTCGAGAAAATAGCGTACAGGAGGGAGGACATGGAGAGGGTCAACAGGGAAGTGCTGAACTTAATCGGCTTCCCCTGGGAGAGGTTCAGGTTAGACGTCTCAGCCCACCCCTTCACGATTTCCATGTCTACTGACGACGTGAGGATAACTACGAGGTATGAAGGGGTTGACTTCAGGAGGACTTTGTTCAGCGTGATCCACGAGGGGGGACACGCCCTATATGACCTTAATATAGACAAGGGACTCGAGATGACCCCTGTGGGCAAAGGGGTGAGCCTGGGGGTTCACGAGGGGCAGTCGAGGTTCTGGGAGAACGTAGTGGGCAGGAGCTCGGAGTTCGTGGAACTCATCTACCCAATCCTGAAGAAGCACTTGGACTTCGTGGTAAAGTACTCCGCCGAAGAGGTTTACAGGTACTTTAACGTAGTAAGGCCGTCGTTAATCAGGGTCGACGCGGACGAGGTCACTTATAACTTCCACATAGCCGTTAGGTTCGAGATCGAGAGGAAGCTAATAAACGGCGAGGCCCAGGTCAAGGAGGCCCCGGCTATTTGGGAGGAGCTGTACGAAAAGTACTTGGGGATAAGGCCTAAGGGTTATTCGGACGGCGTACTTCAGGACGTCCACTGGTCTGGGGCCAGCTTCGGCTATTTCCCGACTTACACTTTGGGCAACATAGTGGCTTCAATGGAGTGGAAGGCCTTGCCTAAACTTAAGGAGATGATAGCTGAAGGGGACTTCGAGGGGATAAAATCGTTCCTGAGGGAGAAAATATGGAGATGGGGAGCAATATACGAACCCAAGGAGTTGTTGAGGAGGGCCTTCGGGAAGCCTTACGACGTTGAGGCGTTAATCGATTACTTAAGGGAGAAGTACGTTAAGTGTTGAGGCCCTTGAGGAACTCGGCCAACTTCACGAAGTTGGGGTTGTTGCACCTATTTACTAGCCTAACTATGCCGTAGGACGTCCTTATTTCGGGCTCGTAGTCCTCCTTTATCGCGTAAAGCACTCCGGCGTAGTGAACTACTCCCCCGAGCATCTCTTCAACTATCGCGTCGGTGAGGGGGAACTGCTGGATTATGAAAGCCACTCCGTTGCACCAGCCTATTGTGGGGATAGCAGTCCCTCCCAAAGCCCTGGCCTGAAGCAACACTTCAGCTACTAGGTCATCGAATTCGTACTTTATCGCCTCGTGAACCACTATCTTCTTGAAGGGTTGGTACTCGATCTCGGCCATCGACCTAACCCCTAAACCGTGGTTTTTTAAACATTATTCCTCGTACATGAAGAGTACCGTAGCGAGGTTTTATTAGGTACCTAACGTTTTTGGGTCTCATGTCCAGGAGGGATTACGCAGTATTTATCCTGACGCTAGTCCTCATGACCGTCTCCTTCAGGGCTACAAACAACATGGTGTCCAC
>CAYRZA010000108.1:0-3083 GCA_964428675.1 uncultured Desulfurococcales archaeon
GAGGAGAGGGCAATCAACGTAGAGGAGAAAGTAGACTATAGGATAACAATGTACTCGACCTACCCTAACGACGTGGAGATCGTCGCTATAGTCCTCCTTAATTCGAGTCTAAACGATGAAATCCTCGAAAAGGTCTCGAATTACGGAAAGATCGTAAAGACGTTCCCGTTCCTGAACGCCGTTAAGGTTAGGTCGACTGCGAAGAACGTCGTTAAGTTGGCCGACGAAGACTTCGTCAGGTATATAATGCTGGACGAAGTCCTCAGCTCGTAATTGGTGGAACTCAGGGAATGGCAGAGCAAGCTGAAAGATGAGGTGGAAGGCCTACTAAGAGAGCGTAAAGTAGTGTTTTTGAACGCGCCTACGGGCAGCGGAAAGACGCTCTTTTCCCTCATAGTTGGGCTCGATCTCTTCCCCAGGGTAGTGGTAGCGGTCAGAACGCACAACGAGTACTTCCCCTTTTTCAGGGAGGCCAAGAGGCTTGGGAAGAGGTTCGCCTTCATAATCGGCAAGGCAAACGCGTGTCCCTTTTCGACTAAAGACGTCGACCCTGAGGACATCAAGTGCTCGTCCTGCACTCTAAAGGCAATAACACAGGTAGAGTTCTCCCTTCCGCCAGGCGAGCTATTAGTTAAACTCAAGGAAAGGGCAATAGTCGAAGGGTTCTGTCCTTACTATTCCATACTTAACTCCATTGAGGACGCCGAGGTCCTAGTGCTCACCTACCCTTACGTCTTTATGGACTACCTCAGGGAGGGGATCGGCCTGGACCTCAAGGACAGCCTACTGATAGTAGACGAGGCCCACAACCTCGACAGGCTCCTGGACTTAACGGAGAGGACGTTATCCTTACAGACGATCGAGAGGGCGAAGGAGGAGGTGAGGTCCGCTAGGGCCAGAGAGATCCTGGACTGGCTTAAAGACAGGGTGAAGCCGCTGCTGAACCCCGAGGAGAAGTACGTTAAGGTAACGGAAAGGATTACACTTTCAGAAGAGGACTTAAAGGTCCTGGCGGAGGAGCTCGAGGACCTCAGGGAGGAAATGATTAGGCAGAGGAGGGTCAAGAGGCTTTGGCTCAGCACGGTGATTAAGTTCCTGACGGCCTGGTCTAACCCCGACTTCGCGATTTACTCTGCTATGAACAGACTTGTTGCGAAGTCCTTCTCCCTTCTTTCCCGGTTCAGGGACGTCGTGAGCGAAGCGGGCGGCGTACTGCTTATGTCGGGCACGATGCCGCCGATGAGCTATATGTCGAAAGTCCTTAACTTGAGCGACTTGAAGCCAGCAGAGGTTAATGTCGCTAAGAGGTTCAAGCGGGGCCTTACCGGGACTTACGACTGCTTCCTGGCGCTCGACGTCACGTCTAAGTATGAAAAGAGACCAGTAATGGTAGAGAAGTACGCCAGTTACCTCCTGAGGGTCTTCTACTCAGCCAAATCTCACACGTTAGCGGTCTTCCCCAGCTACCAGTTCATGGAGGCTGTGGTCTCTAAGCTCAAGATCCCGACCTTAGTAGAGGGAGAGAACACAACAATAGAGAGCGTGGCATCACTAAAGGAGAAGTCCCTGATATGTGCCGTGTCAAGGGGGAAGCTCAGCGAAGGGGTTGAGGTCACGGACGAGAGGGGGAGGAGTCTAATCTCGGACGTCGCTATAGTAGGCGTTCCGTATCCTCCGCTCGACGACTTCGCCTTGGACTTCATAAAGTTCACCGGCCTGACGGAACAGAGCTACATAAGGCAGAGCGCCCTGATAGCGGTGAAACAGGCCATCGGCAGGGGAATTAGGGGGCCTGAAGACCACTTAAACGTTTGGCTTCTCGACAAAAGGTTTGAGGACATATGGTGGAGGGAAAACCTTAATTGCCTAAACCCTAAGAGGGTCAGGCTGTGAACGTCGAGATCTTCACGCATAGGAATTGCGTCGAATGCAACATGCTGATAGAGTGGTTAGAACAGAAGGGCTACCTCCATAAGGTGAAGCTCATAGACACAGAACTCTACCCATTCCTCGCTTTCGAGAGGGGAGTGATTTCCACGCCCTCGATTTTCGTCGACGGAAAGCTCGTGTTCGCCGGAGTAGTCGACTACGACGAGCTCGAATCCATACTTGGAGGCGGGGAAGTCAAGATAAGCGTGAACAAGGACGAACTAGTCAACAAGTTCATGGAAGGCATTGTCAACAGCTTCGCGGCCACTGCTTACCTTTACGTAAATAAGGACTTCGACGCGATCCTCACCCAGAAAGACTTCGTAATGGCCGTCACGGGCCTAGCACTAGCGGATAACGCTGAGGAGATGTACAACCTCCTCAGGAACGTTGTGATGAAAACCGGTGATGAGTTGTTCAAGGCTTGGAAGGAGAGGATGAAGAGGGTGATCGCCGCGAACTTCGTCAGGGAGCTCTACTGGATCTACAGGGAAAAGATTCCGTTGGAAAGGATGTCGTCCCTATACCCCTTCGAGGTCTTTTACCACTGGATTCAGGTGAGGGGCGGTGCTGTGGGTAGGGTAGGGCTAAGGATCCACCCGATAACTGATTCGGAAGTCGTGGATAGAGTTAAGGAAGCGTACGAATACGTAAAGGAGAACTACGACGCTTTATGGGAAAAGGTACTAAAGGAGCAGAAGGAGATCGAGAGCAAAAACAGGGAGTCAAGAAGGCTTGTTGAGATATGACGATATGATCACTATATTCCCTTTCTCTGTCCTTGCGTCAACGCCCTTACTCCATAGAATCTCCAGGACGTAGGGGACGAAATCTGGGCTTATGCCGAGTTCATCTATACTAACTGACCCCTTGGCCTCAAGCACTGGCAAGGCTACTGATACCAGCTGTGCTAGAGAAGTTATGCTGTCCTTGTTCTTTACTACGTTATACGCATCAGTTAGCTGGGGGATGAACATGAAGACTTTATTTATTTTCTCGCACATAGGCGAGTTCGAGTCTAAGAAGGTCTTCGACTCGCTCACAGCCTCAATCCTGACCTTCATTTGCTCAGTCTTCATGTACTTCAAGAGCTCGTCAAGAGTCTTCTCCATGTAGTCCAAGTCCTTCCTCAACTCGTCCTTTAGCTTCTTTAG
>CAYRZA010000109.1:0-3045 GCA_964428675.1 uncultured Desulfurococcales archaeon
AAGTTCTTCGAGGTAGCCAAGGAGTTCTCGACCCTCCTGGGTTTTGAACGGGAGAACGGCTTGACGTTCAGGAAGAAAGGCTTATTACTGAGCCTAGACAGGTGCGGTGACGAATGGATAGCCCATACAGTGGCAAACCATGGAGCATACGTTCGATAATCCCCGAGAACCACCCGAGGAGAGAGAGCCTGATAATTAGGGAAAGGCTGGTCGAATACATGGAAAAGGGGGTTGTAGTGCCTCAGGGACTAATAGCCCACGGAAGGGGGGAGTGCTTCGACTACCTAATAGGCGAGAGAACCCCTCCGTTTGCTGAGGCCGCAATGCGGGCGGCAGTGGCGCGGTTGCTGACATCCAGTTATCCAGTTATCTCCGTCAATGGTAACATGGCAGCTCTAGTCGCTAAGGAACTGGTTGGGTTGGCTGAAAAGGTGAACGCGAAGCTTGAGGTGAACTTGTTTTACAGGAGTGCGGAGAGGGAGAAGGCCATAGCTGACGTGCTCTACAGTGCCGGCGCGAAGGAAGTACTCGGAGTCGGAGACGACGCCAGTGCAGTGATCCCTGAGCTGTTCAGCGAGAGGAGAAGGGTTAGCCCCAGGGGAATCCTTAAGGCCGATACTGTTCTGCTAGGCCTAGAGGACGGCGACAGGACTGAGGCTCTAATAAAACTTAACAAATACGTAATTGCAATAGACCTAAACCCCCTATCGAGGACTGCAAGGGCGGCGACGCTGACCATAGTTGACAACATCTTGAGGGCTGTCCCGAGGATGTCAGAACTTGCAGACGAGATGTCCAAGCTAGATAAGACGAGGCTAGAAGAGATCTGGAAGGGATTCAACAATAAGGCGAACTTGGCTGAAGCCTTAAGGTACATATCCGAAAGGCTTGTTCAGCTCTCCAGAAGCCTATAATGCTCCCTTGAGGGGAACTTCCCCTCCAGCACTTCTCTGGCATAAGCCGCGACTGCGTCCTTTATTATGGACTTCAGGTCGACGTATCTCTTCGCGAAGTAAGGAGAAAATTCGGAGAGACCCAAAACGTCGTGGATCACGAGCACTTGACCGTCGCAGTTCGGCCCAGAGCCTATACAAATAGTTGGTATCTCGACTCTCTCCGTGATCTCCTTAGCAATATCTGCGTAAGTGTTCTCAATCACTATCGCGAAGGCCCCCGATTCCTGTAAAGCGATTGCGTCCCTGATCAGTTGATCCTTCTCCCTTTTCCCTACAGTCCTAAACCCGCCTAAGCGGAGGAACCTCTGGGGAGTCATGCCTATATGACCCATGACCGGCACTCCTGCCCTAACTATAGCCCTTACTACGTCGGCCATCTCCTCGCCACCCTCGAGCTTTACGGCTTCGGCTCCTGCCTTTGCGAGTTCTCCTGCGTTCTTCACAGCGTCGCTGGTAGAGGCCTCATACGAGAGGAAAGGCATGTCTGATACGATTAACTGTCTGGGCTTGGCTCTCGCCACGGCTTCAGTGTGTCTGACCATCATTTCCATAGTCACGCCCAACGTATTAGGAAGGCCGTAGACCACCATCCCCAAGGAGTCACCTACGAGTATTGCGTCTACCTCTTTAACTTCAGAAATCGCTTTCGAGGTCGGGTAGTCGTACGCCGTTATCATGACTATTTTCCTTTTCCCCTTTAGCTTCAGGAAGTCCCTTACGGTTAGTTTGCCCTCCAATCCTCCTCGCAACCTGGTAGCTCAAGACCAAAATATTCATTACTTCCTCCGCTATGTCCTGCGTCTCCTCATACTGCGAGGCTTCCTCCAGGAGGGCCACTAGGAAGTCCAGCTCTGAAAAGCTGAACCTCCTGAACTCCCTCTTGTCGATCTCAGTTATAACGCTCTTTCTGAGCATGAACTCCAGCTTCCTCTTAATCTCTTGAAGGCCGAGCGATGAGGCTTTAATCCTAATTGCGACGACCTTCGGATTGCTCAGTTCGAGATCCTCGCTGTCGTCTAAGAGACCGTTGACTTTAACCTTCCACCAGTGTTGGTTGGATGTCCTAAAGGAGGTCTCGATGAGGCCGTATTCCTTTTCCATCACCCTGAGGAGGTTTCTGGGATCGAAGCCGTATCCCAACCTCTCGAGCGCCTCTAAGACCTGCTTATAGTTGAAGTCCCCTGCCTCCTTGTTCTCATTGGACTTATAGGCTAGCCTAATAGCGTTTATGAGCGCGTCAGCCTTCTCGCCGTACTTCAACCTGAACTCTGTAATCCTTGCCCTCCCTAAGTCCAACTCGACTTACCATTAGCGATTTTTGTATATATTCAGGGTGATAGAGCACAGTGATATGACCGAGGACAAGGAGATCGTCAATGTTACCGACTTAAGGAAGACCTTTGGGAAGAGGGAAGTCCTGAGGGGCGTGACCTTTAGGGTCTTCGAGGGCGAGATCTACGGCTTGGTTGGGCCCAACGGGGCTGGTAAGACCACCACGCTGAGGATCCTGGCTGGCATAATACTGAGCTACTCGGGTAAAGTCGAGATAGCGGGCTTGAGACCTCAGGAGGCAAGGCTGAAAGGCCTTATATCCTACATGCCGGAGGACTCGTTCCCGTACGACAGACTTACGGGCCTGGAGAACTTACAGTTCTTCGCAAAGATTTACGCAAAGGGCGATAAGAGGCTAGAAGAGGAGTACGTCGAGAGGGGAGTAAAAATAGCGGACTTGGGCGACAAGATCTACGACCTTGTATCAACTTACAGCAGGGGGATGAAGAGGAGGCTAGTGATAGCTAGGACCCTTATGGTGAACCCTAAAGTAGTCGTACTAGACGAGCCGACCTCCGCGCTCGACGTTGAGTCGTCAGTTAAGGTGAGAGAGACCATTAGGGAGGCGGCGAGAAACGGATCGACTGTGATTCTGTCGTCGCATAACATGCTCGAGGTTGAATATTTATGCGACAGAATATCGCTTATAAGCTCTGGGAGGATCGCTGCTGAGGGAACACCTGACGAGATAAAGGTCAAGTACTCTGCGAATAACCTTGAGGAAGCGTTCCTTAAGGCGATTAGAAATGATTAGGAC
>CAYRZA010000110.1:0-3025 GCA_964428675.1 uncultured Desulfurococcales archaeon
TTATCTTCTCCTTTAGGGTCGACCAGTCCGCTCCCTTTTTCAGAATGAAGAGCATGCCCTCCTAACCTCTCGTAAAGTTCTTTAAGGGTATTAATGCCTATTTCTCTAACTATATAAGCGTAAGGGTTAAGCCTCTGAATTTCCATCACGACGTCTTCCTGTTTGCTCAACCTTTCTATGATCTGCATGAGCTCTTTATAGGTGACCGTCTGGAGGCCCTGAAGGACGTCCTTGACTTCGAGCGTCTCGGAAGCTCTCTTATAGCTCTCCCTCAAGGCCATTACGAAGAAATGGGAGAGGACCTGCACTACGGCCATGGCCCTCTCATGGGTGTCCAAATCCGTAACCGTCACGTTGAGCCCTGAAGACCTCCAGAGCTCCACCACGTCGCTTATCTCACCGCTGGTCTTAGACTTAATGATAACTATAGTCTCGCCGACTGGGTTGGAAAAGGGGCCGAAAAGTGGGTGCGTGGAGACGAACCTGAAGGAGGACTCCTCGCTCTTCCTTTCCAGGAATTCGAAGACTCCAGCCTTTGATGACGCTATGTCCATCACTGTCTTGCCCTCCAGCCCAGGGTAGATCGCCTCCATGAAGTCGCTCTTAAGCGCATCAGGAGGCAGGGCGAGGATCACGTAGTCTCCCCACTCCAGGGCGCTCCCTATCGGCATCGCGACTGCCCCTGTTTCCTTCGAGACCTCCTCGGCCTTCTTCAAGTCCCTTCCAGTAACGACGACTTTGTTCCCTGCCAGGCTGAGAAGTCTAGCCAAACTCCTTCCCATACCTCCATAACCAATTATGGTGACCCTGTAAGGGGTTCTAACACCGACCTGAACTTTTCTCGAATGAAAAAGAATTAAATTAATAATGGAAAGGGCAAGGTCCTCCGGGACGTCGAGCTTCTTCGCGTTCTCAGTCCAGTTTTTAATAACTTCCATTTCCCTCCTCTGGTCTCTTATGGGGGCGCCTTTAGACCCCTTTATCTCGCCTATCCTCTTGGCCAGCCTCAACCTCTGCGACAGGAGGGACAGGATCTGATAGTCTATTTCATCGATCTTGGCCCTCAGTTCGTCAACGCTCATTTCAGCAACTCCATGACGCTGTTTATGATACCCCTAGCGTTTATCCCGTAATAGTCGAGGAGCTCCCTCTGGCTCCTGGCTGACCTACCGAACGCCGTAGCACCAACGAACCTCATGGGCACTGGGTACCTCTTGACAACGACCTCTGCTATTGCCGATCCGATGCCTCCGTAAATGCTGTGCTCCTCTACAGTCACTATCCTTCCGGTCTTCCTCGCGTAATACTCGATTAAGTGCTCGTCTATGGGCTTGATCGACATTACGTTTATTACGGCCGCGCTTATCCCCATCTTCTCGAGCTCCTCAGCAGCCTTGAGCGCGTCCCACAGCACCACGCCGGCTCCCATAATGGCGACGTCATCGCCGTCCTTGAGCACGTAGGCCTTTCCCAGCTTGAAGGAATAGTCGTAGCCATCGGTTATGTTAGGCGAATATTCCCTCCCCACCCTGAAGTAGACCGGCCCCCTTATTTCCTCGACTATTACTGGCAAAGCCCTCCTTATGTCGGCGGGGTCGGCCGGAACCACTACCTTCATGTTGGGCAGCACTCTCATTAACGCTATGTCCTCTAAGGCCTGGTGACTCGAGCCGTCCGCGTGGTCACTATATCCTGAATGCGTGACCACGAACTTCACGTCTAAGTTCATCCTCGCTATACTGTTCCTTATCTGCTCCCAGGCCCTCATCAAAAACATGGCGAACTCGAACACGACGGGCTTGTATCCCGCTGTGGTCAGTCCCCCAGCGAAGTTCACCATGTCCTGCTCTGATATCCCTATGTTGAAGTACCTGTCGGGGAACCTCTCCTTGAAGTAGATCGCCCTAGTGGACTCTCCAACGTCGGCTGTTATCACTATTATGTCCTTGTCCTTCTCTCCGAGCTCCACCATTACCTTGCCGAGGGTATCACGCATTGATAAGATACTTCCTTGCGTCATCGGGGCTCGACCTCTGCTTTTTAGTGTTTTCAATGGGAGGGAATCCCTTACCTCTTACAGTCCTCGCGAATATAACTGCAGGTCTACCAGCCTTTTGCGCTTCTTCTATCGCTGAGGCCAGGCTTACGAAGTCATGGCCGTCGGCCTCGAAGACCGCCCAGCCTACGGACTCGTAAACCTTCGGAAGGTAGTCCTTGGGTTTAACGTTGTCCGTACTGTCGTCCAGCTGGAAGTTATTGACCTCGACTATAGCTATCAAGTTGTCGAGCTTCCTAACGACGGCATGGGTCAGGGCCTCCCATACCTCTCCTTCGTCGTGTTCCCCGTCGCCCATGTCGACGTAGACCCTACCCGTCCCTCCCCTCATCTTAATCCCCGTAGCTATGCCTATTCCGAAGCTCAACCCTTGGCCCAAGCTTCCAGTGGCCATGTCGACTCCTGGAATAAAGATTTCTGGGTGACCCTGGAGGATGCTAGATATGTCCTGGATCTTCCACAGCTCGTCCTCCTGAATAAGTCCCTTTTCTGCGAGAACGGCGTAAAGAGCAGGAGCTGCGTGGCCCTTGCTCAGGATGAAGTAGTCCCTGTTTAGCGGATCCCTTGAGAACCTCAGGTACTTGAACATCAGCAACGTTATTATTTCTATACTGCTAAGTGAAGACCCTGCGTGTATCGTCTGGTCGTAAAATAGCATCTTTATAACGTTCTTCCTAGCGTTTTCCGCTATTTCCCTTAGGCGTTGAATCTCTTCAAGGGTTAATATTGGCGTTGCATCATTCCCCCCTCCTTTATTTCCCATTGGAACAATATCGAACCCCCGGTTAAGGTTCAGCATTTAATTAAAAACCTTTCCCATAAACTTGTGGAGAGGTATTCAAGGCAAATACTCGCATTAGGGCCAGAACTTCACAACAAGCTTTCAAAGCTCTCCGTATTGATAGCGGGTTGCGGTGCTTTGGGGACTGCGGTAGCAGAAAGTCTCGCCAGAATGGGAGTCAAGAAGTT
>CAYRZA010000111.1:0-1676 GCA_964428675.1 uncultured Desulfurococcales archaeon
GAGGAGTTCGTCGAGGCCTGGAGCGTCAGGAGGCCCGTAGTCGTCGGGGGCTTCCAGCCCGGGCAGTCGACAGTAGGGGTGGCGTCGCTCATAGCGGAAGTTACAGGATCGAAGCAGTTGGTCTTAGCGACTACTGTGGACAGCGTTTACGACAAGGACCCGAGGAAGCACCCGGACGCGAAGCCCTTGAAGGAAGTCAAGCTCAGCGAGCTCATGGAGATACTCGCCAGGGACCAGGACGTGAGGGCAGGGACTTACGAGCTCATAGACCCTTTGGCGGCCAAAGTCCTCATGAGGTCGAGGATCCCAGTTAGGGTTCTGCACTTCAGGGACTTGGCAAAGCTAATTAGGGGCGAAGAAGTCGGCTCCCTTGTGGTCCCAGAATGAGCGTCTACGACGAGTTGGAGAGGCTGAATCCCATAAGGGGTAAGGTAGACAAGGGGAAGGTAAGGAAGGTGCTTGAAGACGCGGTAGCCGAGTACTTGAGGAGCAGGAGCGCGAAGGAGGCCATAATAATGGCCTACCTCGAGAACTCCGATACTGTAAAGGCCAACAGGGAGGCCTTCGACCTAATAGCTAAGGTCCTGGAAGAGCTCGCAAAGAAGATAGGCTTCGAGGACGCTGTCTCCGTAATCTTGGAGGCAATTTAGTCCGAAATTCGAACCATTTAGGCTCGAATTATTTAATAGCCTCTTACCGTAACTCGAACCAATGAAAGTAGGAATTCTGGACTCCACCCTTAGGGAAGGAGAACAAACCCCAGGAGTAGTGTTCAGCGTAGATCAAAGGGTGGAAATAGCCAAGGCACTTTCCGACATAGGCGTTCAAATGATAGAGGCCGGCCACCCGGCAGTATCTCCTGACATTTACGAGGGGATAAAGAGGATAATGAAGCTCAAGAGGGAGGGGATAATAACTTCAGAAATACTCGCCCACAGCAGGGCGGTGAAGAGGGACATAGAAATAGCGGCCGAACTGGAGGTCGACAGGATAGCCATATTTTACGGCGTCAGCGACATCCACTTGAAGGCCAAACACAAGGTCAGCAGGGAGGAGGCGCTCAACGTAATTGCTGAACACGTCAGCTACGCCAAGAGCCACGGGCTTAAAGTGAGGTTCACCGCAGAAGACGCCACTAGGACCGATTACGATTACTTAGTGCAAGTGGCCAAGACCGCGAGGGACGCGGGGGCCGACAGGATAAGCATAGCCGATACGGTCGGAATACTTTACCCCTCGAAGACCAAGGAGCTCTTCTCCAATTTGGTGAGGGACGTGCCAGGAGTGGAGTTCGACATACACGCCCACAACGACTTGGGGATGGCAGTAGCAAACGCTTTGGCGGCAGTTGAGGGAGGGGCAACAATAATCCACACCACAGTAAACGGCCTGGGAGAAAGGGTCGGAATAGCCCCGTTGCAAGTCGTGGCAGCTGCCTTGAAGTACCACTTCGGGATAGAAGTAGTAAAGCTCGACAAGTTGCCCCAGGTGGCCGCACTGGTAGAGAAGTACAGCGGGATCGCGATGCCGCCGAACTTCCCCATAACTGGAGATTACGCCTTCGTTCACAAGGCCGGAGTGCACGTGGCCGGAATACTCAACGACCCCAGGACTTACGAGTTCATGCCCCCGGAGACCTTCGGGAGGAGCAGGGACTACGTGATAGACAAGTATAC
>CAYRZA010000111.1:1776-3024 GCA_964428675.1 uncultured Desulfurococcales archaeon
CCTCGACCCTAACGAGCTTAGTCCTCAAGAAGATGTGAAAACGTTTAATTCTTTCCCTTCGAGTTTTCAGACTGCGGGGGTGCCCGAGCAGGTCAAAGGGGGCGGACTCAAGACCTCCGTAGGGGGACATCCGCTGGCGTAGGCCTGCGTGGGTTCAAATCCCACCCCCCGCACTTTTAATTACCTTAACTATTCCCTCCTTGAATATCGCTACCTCGTCTATCAGCTCCTTCCCGAAGTAACCGTGCTCTATCACTCCGGGAATCGAGTCGAGTAGTCCCGCCAATTCATCCACCTTCCCCCTCTCGACCTCAACGTCTATTATTGGATTACCGTTGTCGCTGATTATTGGCCCCATCTTCCCCTGGCCCTGCCTAACCCTAACCTCGAAACCCCGGGACTTCAGGTAGGAAATGACCTGAGTCAACGAGAACGTCAGGACTTCCACTGGGAGTGAAACGATCCTGTCGTTCCTCACCTTGCTGTCGTCGCCTATGTAAACCCTGTAATCGCTGTTGAAGGCCAGGATCTTCTCCCTCGTCATCGCCCCTCCCCCGCCCTTAATCAGGGAGAACTTCTCCTCGAGGAACAAGTCGAAGCCGTCAACGTATATTTGAGGCCTGAAGTCGAGGCCCCTTACTCTATAGCCCAAGGACTTCAAGAAGAGCTCCGTGTCAATTGAGCTAACGGCGATTTCCTTGCCCTCTAACGACCCCTCCCTGTGCAAATACTCTATTAAACCCCTCACCGTCCTCCCGGTTCCTAAGCCCAAGTACTTCACGTCCTTAACCAGCTCGGAGACGTATTTATACAGGGCCTCCACGGGCTGAAAGGGAAAAGGGAGAAAAAATAGTGAGCGGTGCCGTGCATAAAAAGTCGGCTCACCTCAGTTTCCCATAATTGGGCCAAAAAAGACCCTCGAAAGCTTTAAATTGCATTTGCGTAGAGTATCTATTCGCGCAGTTCCCCCGGGCGGAAAACCTGGGGGAGCTGGAGCTTACAAGTGGAGGGGTGAGATCGCCGGGGCAGCGCCCCTCGCGGGCCTAACCCCGGCCACCTCACCTCTGACAGGGGTACGCGGGAGGTGTAAGGTCTCCCGCCCCCGATTCCGGTTGATCCTGCCGGACCCAACCGCTATCGGGGTAGGGCTAAGCCATGGGAGTCGCACGCTCCCGGGTAAGGGGGCGTGGCGGACGGCTGAGTAACACGTGGCTAACCTACCCTCGGGACGGGGATAACCCCGGGAAA
>CAYRZA010000112.1:0-2988 GCA_964428675.1 uncultured Desulfurococcales archaeon
CCCTTCCTCGCGCTCTTCACATACCCATGGATGCAGGCAGGGCCTGCCGTAGCGGCCGAGATAAAGGGCAAGAAGGCCCTCAAGTGGAACGTCGTCATAGGACTGCTCATGACATTCGTCATAGTCACTGGAGGTTTCGCTGCCACCTACGCGCTGGCGGGCTACAGTAATATAACTCAACTCTTCATTAACGCCGGCTACGGCAACCCACCCTACTTCATTCCTTTCACGTTCTGGACGGCGGCAATCCTATTGGCGGGTAACGAGGTACTCGCGATGATAATTGGCCTAGGGCTGATCGCCTGGGAGTTCTTCATACTGTCTTACGGCGTTATAGTTTTCAGCAGGTACGTGTTCGCAATAGCTTTCGACAGGGCGCTACCGGACAAGCTGGCCGAGATCAATCCCAAGACTAACAGCCCGATCTACACTCACCTGCTGGACCTGGTGCTGACCCTCTCTCTCCTCGGTTACATAACTTATATAGGAGCTAACAACGCCCTTTCGCTCTACGGCATGACGTTCTTAGGCGCGCTTTACTTCGCCTTCGTTGCCGTTTCGGCTCTCGTTGCGTCCTTCAAGGAAGGAAGGAACTTAGCGCTCGCCGTCGCTTCAGTACTCATGTTAGGTTACTTCGCTTACCTAACTTACCTTTCCGCCACGAACCCAGCCTTCGGCTTCATGCTACCTAACGGTTCGCCAAACCCGCTCACCCTCGACTTCGTCATCGGTGCAATAGTGTTTAGCGTCGTGCTCTACGCGGTCATGTACTTCTACAGGAAGAGTCAGGGGATTGACCTAAACCTAGCGTACAAGGTCATTCCGCCGGAGTGATGGTACTACTTTTTTCGCCTTATTCCCTTTTCCAAACGTAGTTGTCTCCCTTCTTTATTCCCACGACCCTGTGGTTCGGTATTATAGTCCCGTCTTTTAGGTAGACGTAATTCTGGTCGACTCCTTCAATCGATTCGAAAGGGATCTCAATTAGGCCTGTGTTGGAAAGCCTGTCGACCACGACTAGGCGGAAAAAGGGGATTTCATCCCTTTTGGCCCACAGAACGTAATTGACTGCATCCCTTACGGTCCTGAAGGTCAAACCAAATCCTCCACTTTCACCGGTAACCTGGTTATCCTCTTGCCCACTGCCCTCTCTATCGCCCTGATTATCGCCGGCGGTCCCCCAATCGTCGCTCCCTCGCCTATGCCTTTAGCCGGTAAAGGAGCGTCTGACTTCCCTACTTCCATGTACTCCCACTTCATGTTGAAGGCTTCAACTGCGGTCGGCAACGCGTATTCCGCGAAGCCCTGAGTCAAGGGCACTGCCCTATCGTCGTAGACTACCTCCTCGAGCACGGCCTCACCGAAGCTCTGTAAGGTACCCCCGTGGACTTGGCCCTCCGCTAGCGTTGGGTTAACTACCAGGCCTATGTCATCAATTGCGTAATAGTCAAGGACTTTAACCTTGCCGTCTTCTGTTACCTCAACTAAGGCTACGTGTGAGCCGTATGGGAAGGTGTAGTTATCGAAGCCGAAGGTAGCTGTGGCCTCAAGCGTGGGTTCTGCCCTGTAAGTCCAGACCCCTCCCAAGTTCTTGGTCGCCTTTCTCGCTATTTCCTTAAGCGTCATGACCTGGTTGGTCTTCGGGTTGATCACTTTACCGTCCTTGTAAATCAACTCCTCTACGTCGCTCTTCAAGAAAGCTGCCGCGAGCTTCATTACGTTCTCCTTAAGCCTCCTGGTAGCTAACAGGGCTGCGTTACCCGCTAAAGTTAAGCTCCTGCTCCCGTAAGTCCCGAAGGCGTTAGATATTAGGTTAGTGTCTCCCCAGACGACATCCACGTCGTCAATGCTTATTTGCAACTCATCAGCCACGACTTGCGCGATGCCAGTCCCCGTCCCCTGACCGTGGGGCGCAGCCCCGATTATTACCTGAACCTTGCCGTTGCTCAACAGCCTAACGGTCGCGGCCTCCCACGGGCCGAAGTTGTTCTGCTCCACATAGAACGATAGCCCTACCCCCACTCTTCTGCCCTGCTTCCTCAGCTCCTCTGCCTTCTTCTCGAAAGTTCTATAAACGCTCTCCGCCTTCTCCAAAAGCGCCCTGTAGTTCCCGGAATCGTACTTAATGCCGAAGGGATTAGTGTAAGGCAGGGAGTCGATCAGGTTCCTCTTCCTCAGCTCTATTGGGTCCATCCCCAGCTCGTCAGCAACGATGTCCATTATCCTTTCGTAAACGAAGGCCGCCTCGGGTCTCCCCGCCCCCCTGTACTGGTCTAACGGAGTCTTATTGGTCAGAACGCCGTAGACGTTTACCAAAGCGTTCTCTATCTTATATGGCCCTGTAATCAGCGTGGCCGAGATGTCGGCCAAGTAAGTGCCGTGCCAGGCCGCCCCTAAATCAATTATTAAGTCATCTAGAATAGCGTTGATCTTTCCGCTATTATCGAACCCTACTTTTACCTTATGCGTTTGCGCTCTAGAGTGGTAAGTCGCTAAGAAGTCCTCCCTCCTCGTGTTGACCCACTTTACGTTAGTCTTGTAAGTTAACGCTGCGTAAACGGCTATGAACTCTTCTGGGTATGGGAAGAGCTTGGAGCCGAAAGCTCCTCCTACGTCGGCTTGAACGACCCTTATGTCGCTCACTTTCCCCTCAAAGGCCTTGAGCAGGTAAGACCTCATGTAGTGAGGCGACTGGGTCGAAGCGTAGACAGTCAGTTTGTCCCCTTGATACTCAATTACCATCCCCCTCGGCTCCATTGCCGACGGGGCGACCCTAGTTATCTCTATTTTAGCCTCTACCTTCCTCTCGCTCCTCTCGTAGGCCTCCTCGGGCTTCCCTCCCCTGTAGACCTTCTTATAGACTACGTTAGACCTCCCTTCGACCGCCTTAACCTCGTCTTTCAGGGCCTCTTCCGGGTCGGAAACCGCGGGGAGCTCTTCGTAATCGACGGATATATAATCCAAAGCGTCGTAGGCGACGTAGCGGTC
>CAYRZA010000113.1:0-2972 GCA_964428675.1 uncultured Desulfurococcales archaeon
GAGACCCCTAAGGCCTTGGCCAAGAGCCTCATGAGCTCTACCTCGCTTATCCCCCTCTTGGGCCTTATGGGCTTGTTGAACACCAAGTAATCGTGCCAGTAGCTGTACACTACGTCCTCCTTTTCCAGGAAAGTGGGGGCTGGGAAGGCCACATTGGAGGCCCTTACGGTTTCGGTAACGAAGGGGTCGTGGGTGACGAGGAAGAGCCTGCCCTCCTCTACGGCCTCCTTAATCCTATCGCCCATGGGGAGGGTTAGAACAGGGTTGGAGTTCCAGACGAAAGCGAACTTTATCTTGCCCCTCTCAACCTCCTCCCCCACTTCCGCCATGCTGATAACCCTCGAAGGCTTGGCCAAGTGCAGGCCCCTCAGGTAGTCGAAGTCTATGCCTAAGGAGTAAGTATTGGAGTAAAAGAACCACCTGCCTAAGCCTAGAACGGCGGGGATTAGAGATATTAGGGCCACCGAGTTGAAGCCGTCGTAGGTTCTCCCGATCGCGAACCCAATTACGGTTAACGGCTCGTAATAGTAATACAACTCAGCTAGCTCCCTTATCTCTTCCTCACTCAGGCCCGTTATCTCGGAGACCTCGTCGAGGGTTACCCTGTCGATTAACGCCTTTAACTTCTCCTTATTTGCTATTCCCTCAAGCGAGCCTAGCCCTTCAGACACCAGAACTTTCATGACCCCTAAGGCCAACCAGCCGTCACTCGAGGGCCTTATTATGAACCTCCTCTCGCTCTTCCTCGCAGTCTCGCTCTCCCAGACGTCGATGACTATCTTGTACTTGTCCTTCATGAGGTGCCAGCCGTGGACGAACGAGACGGAAGCGTTCGAACCCCAGATCGCGAAGGCCCTAGCCCTCTTGAACTCCTCCAGTCCTGCACCGCAACTGCAACCCCAGACGCTCTCCAAGGCCTTATGGCCTTCAAGACTGCAAATGGAGTAGTCCGTGCTCGCCGCACCTATTACGTTCCAGAGCCTCGCCGGAAAGTACCACGTTAAGAGGCCCTGGTTACCGTCGTACTCCACGTGCAGTATTTCCTCCCTCTTAACCCCCTTCAACGCCTTTATTACTTCCTTAACGGCTTCCTCGAGTTCCGCCTCTTTCCCGTCAATTAAGGGCCTCAGGAGCCTGTTCCTCTCGTTCCTGACGAGGTCTGCGTTCCCCCTCGCACAGGTGAAGCCGAAAGTAGGCTCGCCCTTTATCGGCCTATAATTCTCGTCGAATATGCACGTGTCGTAGCAGTCCCTAGTGCACGCGATCATTTGAGGATTATGAGGGCGTCGCCTTAAAGGAATTTCATCACGGCTCAGCTACGGCCGCTTCGCCCATTCGAATAATGTTAATATTTTTGTAATATTAACGTTCACGTATTGCCGGCAATCGAGGTTAGGGGCTTAGAGAAGTCCTTCGGGAAGTTCAGGGCCCTCAAGGGGGTAAGCTTCACCATCGACGAAGGGAGCGTCGCCGGCTTCGTGGGGCCCAACGGCGCAGGGAAGACGACTACCATAAAGGCTATGGCCACGCTGATCAGGCCCGGCAAGGGCTCCATAAGGCTCTTGGGCAAGGACCCGTTTAAGGACAAGGAGGTCTTCAGGGAGGTCTCCTTCATATTCTCCAAGTTGTCCTACCCTCCTTCGGACACAGTAAAAGAGTACCTCGAGGACTTGGCCGGCGTTTTCGGCGGGGACGTTAGGAAAGTAGTCGAGGAGTTCGGCCTCAAGCCCCATTTAAACAAGAAGCTTGGGGAGCTTTCGTCCGGGCTAATGCAAAGGGCCCAGCTGGCTGGTGCAGTATTGAAGGAGCCCAAGCTCATAATTGCGGACGAACCGACGGCTAACCTCGACCCAACCGCGAGGAACGAGTTCTACGACCTGGTGAGGAAGCTCAACTCGATGGGGGTTACGTTCTTCATTTCTTCTCACATCCTCTCGGAACTAGAGAGGGTAATCGATTACGTGGTCTTCATCTCCGAGGGAAGGATAACGTTTGAGGGCCCCCTGGCGAGGGCCATGGGGGAGGAGGACTACGTTGTTGTCCTGCCCAGCGACGTAAGGAGGGCTTTAGAAGTACTGAAGGGCTTCGAAGCCTTTAAACAGGGGGCTTACGTCGTCGTTAAGGGAGACCTCAGGGAAGTGGTGAACTTACTTGAGGAGAACGGAGTGAAAGTGATAGTAGCTAGGAGGTCGAGCCTGGATGAGGCGTACAGGAGGTATTCTGAGGCTGGTGCTGAAGGAGAGGTATAAGAGTCCAACCCTCGAGCTCGCAGTCCCCGCAATGCTCGTGGGGAACGTCTTCGTCCCGGCCTACTTGGAAAGGGGAGGATTCCAGCTCTACGGCCTAGTGCTGGCCTTCGTCCCCTTGATTAACGTGAGCGAGACCACCGCCTTCGCCCTAGCGCTTAGAAACGTGGTCTTCGTTACTGCTGAGTATATTTATCAAGGTTACGTGGCCAGCTTCCTCACAATGCCCATAACCAGAAGGAGGTTCTTCGCTTACACTTATTTCGCCGACGTTTTAGTGCCATTGGGAATTTTCTTGGCTGTCGAGACTTTTTACCTCTTAATTTCAGGGCTTCTGAACGATTATACTATATCCTTGCTCATAATATTTTCTGGTGGCTACTTGTTCAGCTCGAGCTTCGTCCTATTGCTTTCGCTGATATTACGCTCTCCAGGCGCAAGCGTGCTCGCCGCCGGTTTCTCCCTGGGCGCAGTATTTATCGGTGGGGGAATAGCGGAGTATTACTTAATACTGACGAACAGACTTCACGACGTCGCCTTAGTCTCCTGGATGAACCCGTACGTCGTTGCTATTGCGGAAACCATAGTGGGCGGAGAGAGGTCGGTTCAGCTGGCTACTTACCTGACCTTAGGAGTTGGATTAGATTTCCTCATGGCTTCGGCCTTTTCGGCCTTAAGCTACTGGCTCTTCTCGAGGGAGGACTTATGAGGGGCCTGGCCTGGCTT
>CAYRZA010000114.1:0-2963 GCA_964428675.1 uncultured Desulfurococcales archaeon
TTCAGAAAGCTTGTGAGCTACGTAAGGGCTCTCAGGGCTTTAGTGGGCTGCGACCTGAGGCCTTGCTTCTAGCTTATAGTTCTGCGTGAAAGCCGCGAAGCCCAGGGCCAGCAGAGTGGCCAGGATCCCCGCCGTGAAGACGGCATTGAATGAGGCAGATCCAGGAAGGACTTCAACTACGTAAGTGCTACCAAGCGGCATAACGAAGGCCGACTCGTAAGCGTTCATTAAGCTCGTGGCCAGGACTGGGCCTATCGACGACCCCATTTGCCTTATAAGCGTGTTCATCCCGAGCCCAACTCCTCTGGCCTCAGGGGGGAGGGAGACGGCCACCATGTTTACGATGGGAATCATCATGAGTACCATCCCAGTAGTCACTACTATGCCGTTAAGAGTTATGTCGAATATTGTGGCCCTGTTCGTTATGTTCAGGAAGAAGCCGATTATCAGGAATGTTCCGCCAACGAATAATATCGGCTTGGGGCCAGTCCTGTTGAGAGCCCTGCCCACAAGCGGGCCCACGAAGAGCATTGCCAAGGTGCCGGGAGCAAGGGACATGCCGGCACTTATTTGGTCCAGCCCCAACCCGAATGGCCAGGGCAACTGCGCGTAGTATATCACACCGAAGAATAAGAGGAACATCGCGACTCCAGTTATTAGACCTACTATGTTAGCGACGGCGAAGTTCCTTATTTTAAAGAGCTCGAGCTTCATCATCGGTTCCCTAGCGATCCTCTCCCATATAACAAAGGAGTAGAGGAGTATGCTACCGGCTATGAGGAGCAAAAGCTCGTTTGGCGACAGCCAACCCCAACTGTTTCCCTCGCTTATATAGACCAAGAGAAGGGTGGAGCCTGACGCGAGTAGGGCCATGCCGATCAGGTCTAGGGACTCCTTTACTTTAATCTTGGACTCTGGGACTACCTTAGAGACGACCGCGATGAGGATTATCGAGCCAAAGAAAGCTACGTGGAAGGCCATCTGCCATCCTAAGTCCTGATCCAATATCGCACCAAGCGATAGGCCCAAAGCTGTACCTATCCCAAAGGTAGCGCTTAAAATCCCTTGGGCCTGTGCTACCCTCTCCCTCGGCAGCATTTCAGTTATTATGGCTACTGAGATCGGGAAGGCTGCAAACCCCAGGCCCTGTATGGCCCTGGCGAGAATTAGAACGTAAACGTTCGGGGCCAGGCCCGCTATGAAGACCGCTATCGCGTAAAAGACCAGAACCAAGACGAGGGTCTTCTTCTTGCCGTAAATGTCCGCGACCTTGCCCAATATGGGCGAGCCCACAGCGGCTGAAATGGTGAACGCCGAGACGACCCACGACACCACTTCCTCTGAAGTGCCGAAGTCCGATTGTATTGTGGGAATAGCTGGTGTGACCATAGTCTCGACGAAGTTTATCAGCAGGAGGACTAACAGTAGGGCCAGCAGGACTTCGTTTTCCTTTCTCACGGGTCTCTCAAATCGATATATCTATTTAAACTTAAACCTCGAGGTTACGGGAGAGCTTTTTATTCAACGCAACTCATAGACCGTCGTGATACTCGAGCACGTCTACGAGTCGTTGAACTACCCAAGCTTATTCCTCCTAATGATGTTAGAGGGCCTAGGGGGGCCAATTCCGAGCGAAGTGCTGATGCCCCTAGTGGGCGTTTTAGCTTCCTCAGGCAGGATTGACTTCACCATCGGAGTGCTAATAGGAACGTTAGGTAGCTTAACGGGATCGCTCGTCGCCTACTTCATTGGCGCTTACTTGGGCTACCCTATCCTCTTGAGGTATGGCAAGTACGTGGGCATAACTGAGGACGAAATAAAGAGGGTGCACTCTTGGTTCGAGAGGTACGGAGCCTTAGCTGTCTTCCTGCTCAGGTTCGTACCAGCCCTCAGGGCCCTCATCTCTTATCCAGCTGGCGTGGCCAGGATGAGTCTCTTAGTCTTTACAGTCCTAACGTTCCTGGGGCACGCCATTTGGGACTTCGTCCTAGCATACCTGGGACTCCTTTACGGGAGTGCTGTGATAAACGAAATAGAGAGCAACTCCGTTTACCTCTATGCAGTTACCGGTATAATTGTAGCTTATTTCGTATACAAGGTGATTAGAGTTGTTAAGGGAAAGAATAAGTAAGACTTTGATATTAACTTCGATTTTCATTCTACTCTTCTTCTTCCTGGGCCCGTTGGCTCCAATAAACGAGCCTGTTTACGGCTACACAGATAACAGGGCAGTCTTCATCGGCGTTCCGGTTTACCTCTCGTTCTCCGCGTTCCTGGCAGTGATTTCCTTTATAATATCGGCGATACTCTTTTGGGGAACTAAGAGGGCTATACTCAATTACATAATCGACTCCCTCGGGTTCTCGGCGATCTTCCTAAACTACTTGAACTTCCTCTCAGTTTACGAGACGTGGAGGCCGGAGATCTCGGTTATACCCTTCTTTATCATAATTACCTATCACAATTACGGCACCACTATTTCTTCCCTCAACTTCGATTGGGGTCAGTTCATAGCCCTAATATTGATAACAAAGTATTTCTTGGAGTGGAGGAGAGGTAGGAATAAGGCGGAACCGAATGGATAAAAGGAAGTTATTTGTCTTAATCGGTTTCGCATTTATGCTATATAATTCCCTTTATCAGTATTCTTGGAACGCGATATATCCGTTACTTCTGGAGAGGTTCGAGAGCTACAAGCTAGTCGTGATATTTTCGACCTTCGTGGTCGTGTCGAGCGTCGCTCAAGTCCTCGGCGGGGCCATAGCGGACTACTTTGGTGTTAGGCTCACTGCAATATTTTCCGCACTGATGGCCTCACTGGGTTGGCTCCTCTCGTCCTTTACTTACTCCTTTCCGCTCTTCCTGGCCGAATGGGCAGTGGGAAGTGCAGGGGAGGGAACACTTTACGGCATAGCGGTTAACTTAGCCGCTAAATGGTTCGCCGAGAAGAGGGGATTTTACGT
>CAYRZA010000115.1:0-2919 GCA_964428675.1 uncultured Desulfurococcales archaeon
GTGGAGGGGTTGGCCATAACTCTCTTCCCGCTGGCGAGCGGCCTGGGAAGGCCGATCTTCGGTAAGATTTCGGACGGCTTCGGCAGAAAGGCCACGCTCATAACTGCCATGATAATCGAAGCGGTCGGCGTCGTCGCCCTGCTCGGTAACCCCGCATTAAAGCTCTTGGGAACAGTATTGGTAGGGCTTTCAGGGGGTGCACTTTTAACGCTCTTCATGACCTTCGTCACCGACGTTTTCGGAGCTAAGTACTCCACAGCAAACGTGGGGATCCTCTACACCGGTAAAGCCCTCACCGGCGTCTTGCTGTCCATACTTCAAGCTTTACAGCTGGCCACTTTGGGCTTCGCCGCCTTTCCCCTGCTCGGCGTTCTCGGACTTCTCGGAGTTAGGCCTCTTAAGGCCGACGAAGGCGTAGAATAGTTGCAGGGCCTTATATTCAACCACCTTCACGTCGAGGTACTTCCTTGCGGTCTCCACGTAATAGTCGCTCAGCTTGCCCTTCTTCGCATATATTAAATAAATCGCCCTGTAGTCCTCCGGCTTGCCTCCCCCAAACACGGCTAAGTACGGCATTACGAACCTGAGGTAGAAACTAACATAGGCCCTTAACAGCGGGTTTATGGGTTTGCCCATAGCTAGCACTGCGACCACTTTTTTGCTCACCCTAGCTAACTCCCTTATTACGGCCTCGTAGTCGTCTGCCGCGTGAAGGGCGAAAGTGGTTATTACCAAATCGAAGCTGTTGTCCCTGAAGGGCAAGGCGTCGAAGGAGGCCAGCACTTTGTCGTCGTTCACTATGGCGTTCAGCAACATGTTCTCGGCGTAGTCGGTCAACACGTAAAAGGGAGTCCTTAAGAACTTCTGTAGGACGTAAGTTGTCTCCCCCTTCCCGGAGGCCACGTCGAGCACGGTCTCCGGTGATTTACAGAACTTTAAGGCGCTCTTAACTAAGGAAATCCTCCACCTCACGTCCATACCGAAGCTTATAATCGAGTTAGTCCTGTCGTAGGACTTCGGAATGTCATTGTAAACGTTCCTGAGCTCCTCATCGGTGACTCCTTCCAGTTTCTGGAAGCCCACTGTGGCAATTTTTGTCAATCACCTTAAAATTTATTTGTAATAATTTAGCAAAAAATTATAAATATAAATATTGAAATGTGATATTTCAAAAAATTTATTTTATATTAGAGAAAAGATTTAAATACTGAAAGCTTGGCAAGTGCTTACGGTGACGAGACCAGGTTAAATTAGGTATGTATAAAATGTCCATGCCGTATGAAATCAAAGCTTATAAAGGGGAAAAGCTACATAAGTAAAGGGCTGGATAATATGTCCAGGCTTACGCCCATGGAGTTCCTGAGAAGGCACTGGAAGGCAATAGCGATTTTTTACACCGTGGAAGCGATCGTAACTGCCTTCCTCTTCCTCTGGCTCTTCAACCTATCTAATTTGGTGAGGACGGTCGAGTACAAAGGCTCTGCAGTCACTATGTTCACCTTGGGAATCCTGGCCTACACCTTCGGCCTAAGGCACGCGGTCGACGCAGACCACTTGGCCGCAATAGACAACTCTACTAGGAAGCTAGTACAAGAGGGGAAAGACGCCAGGTTCACAGGGCTCTTCTTCTCCTTGGGTCACTCCACCGTTGTAATCTTAATGGCTATAGCCCTCATGGTCAGTGTGAGAGCCGTGGCCTCTGCCCTGCCGCAGCTGCAGAACATAGGCGGAATTATAGGGACTCTCGTGAGCGGCGGCTTCCTGTACATAATAGGCCTGCTGAACTTCCTCGTGTTCTTCGAGATCTACGAGATTTACAAGCAGCTCAGGCAGGGCAGGATGGACGAAACCAAGCTCAATGAGTTGTTGTTGAAGAGGGGGTTTATGGGAAGGTTCTTCGGCAAGCTGTTCAAAATAGTCGACAAGCAGTGGTACCTCTATCCAATAGGCTTTCTCTTCGGCCTGGGCTTCGACACTGCCAGTGAAGTCGCGCTCCTCGCGATATCCTCGGTGACTGCAGCCTCCACGAGTCTCCCGCTTTACCAACTCTTAGTATTCCCGTTCCTGTTCGCGGCGGGAATGTCGTTAATAGACGCTACTGACGGGTTCTACATGAACACGGCCTATTCTTGGGCCTTCGATAACCCGTTCAGGAAGATTTGGTACAACCTCACCATGACTATAATCTCGGTCATGGTCGCGTGGATCGTGGGGACTCTAGAGCTCTTGGGCCTGATTCAGGGAGAGTTCAACCTCTCCGGTCCCTTCTGGGATTGGATAGCCACCGTAAACGGCGACGTCTGGTGGGGCAACATAGGGTTTATAATAATTGGCACGTTCGCCGTAACGTGGGGAGTCTCGTTTGCGTTGTATAAGTTGAAGTTCAGTAAGTACGAAGCGGAAGTGACCAGGCAGACGAGCGAAAAAGAACCAAGCTAAGGAATTCAAGGAAAAGAAAGATGATTCTTCTTATTTGTTTCTCTTCTGCGGAGCAATTTATAGCCCGCCAAGATCTCCAAGACGGATATGAAAACTGCCAGGAGGAAGGAGTAATACAACGAAAAGTAAGTGAGGGCCACTAGGGCCAGTCCTCCCAGTATGTTTCCGGAGTTGACTATTGCCAGGCCCAAAACGCCGAATTCCCTTCTGGATAGCCTGAGTGCCAGGGAATAAATCACGCTTATGGCCAGTTCGTTGAAAGTGCCTAGCAGTAATAAACTGGGCACCCATGCTTTACTACCGTAGACCCCTAGGGCTGGAATTACGCCGAGGGCTGAAAAGACTACCATGAGCTTGAAGTCGTGAACCCTCACTTTGCCTGCTAGGAAACCTCCTAACGCGGAGGAGAGAGTAAGGGCCGTAGCGACTAAAGACGATATATAAGTCGGCACTCCGTAATTAAAATAGACGAAGCTCGGG
>CAYRZA010000116.1:0-2909 GCA_964428675.1 uncultured Desulfurococcales archaeon
AAGGCCGTAGACCTTCTAGTCGACTTCTACAAGAATAACAAGCAGGGTAGGATATTGGTAATGGGAGCGGGAAGGAGCGGGCTCGTAGGAAGGGCCTTCGCTATGAGGCTTTTGCATTTGGGTTATAACGCTTACGTCCTCGGCGAGACTATAGTCCCCTCAATAAGGGCTAACGACATTGTGATAGCCATATCCGGCTCTGGGAGGACTAAGCTTATACTTACTGCCGCTGAGGCTGCAAAGGAGCAGAAGGCTAAGCTAATAGCTGTGACGAGCTATCCAGATAGTCCACTGGGCAAGATCGCTGACATAGTAATTGAGGTCCCTGGCAGGACTAAGTATTCGGCAAACGAAGACTACTTCGCCCGTCAAATACTCGGGATAGTAGAGCCAATAGCGCCGCTGGGCACGCTCTTCGAGGACACGGCTATGATAGTTCTGGACGGAGTAGTTGCTGAGCTTATGATAAAGTTGGGTAAGACCGAGGAGGACCTCAGGCTAGTTCACGCAAACATAGAGCTCTGAATGTTTCGAAGGGGTGTGCGAGCTAGATAAACAGTCCAATCTAGCGTGAGGCTTTCCAGTAGCGAACTAATAGTATTACTATCTATAGTTCTGGCCGTAATATTCAGAAATCTATTCTCAATATCTCTGGCAGTAGGTGTTGTTCTATTTTACTTGTACAAATCTGGCTTTCTAAGCAAGATAAGTGGCGCACTAAGTCTCTACCAAACTAAGAAGGCGGAGCATTTCGAGTACAAAAAAGGCTTACTTAAAGTTGGTGAAAAGTGGTACGCTGTTCTCGTGGTGAACGAGATACCTTTCGATTACAGGGACTTCTCAGAGGGCGAGCTCAGGAACCTTTTAATAACGTACAATAAGATCCTGGACAGCTTAGGCGACGTCGAGCTCGTAATATCGAGGGAGTCCGTCGACAAAGAACAGGTCTTGAACGGGCTAAGGCTAAAAGCGCAGAACTTGAGGGTTATGATAGAGCAAGACCCGTCAAATGAAAGGGCGAAAGCTGAACTAAGGCTTGTCGAGAAGTTGATAAGCCATATCGAGTCTGGAGAGCCACCGTTCAAGTACGTTATGTACTTTTTGATTCCGGGAGAAAGCGAGGAAAAGGTCAGAGCTAAGGCTGAACTACTCAAAAACGGACTAAAGGGCATGGGCCTAAAGGTCGTCGAGGCTTCCGAGGCCGAGATTTCCAATTTGCTTTGGATGAAGGCTAGGGGGAACAAGACTGCCCTACCTTCTTATCTGCCCTTTTTCACGCCATTCGCTTACACGAAAGCGCCTTCGCCCGACCTAATACTGAGGGGAGTGCTATTGGGTTACGACAGAGAAACAGGGAGGGCAGTGTTCTGGAACTTAGAGGGATCTATTAACCCTCATGTACTAGTCATAGGCCCCACAGGTTCGGGTAAAACTGAGTTCCTAATATCCCTAGGCTACAAGCTGAATGCGATCTATAACATTCCCGTGGTATTCTTCGATAGTAAGGGCGACGTCAAGCACAGACTCAAGAAGTATGGAGTTCCGTTCGTGGTGTATAATCCATTAATACACGGGGTAGGGTTACTTGCTCTGGACGTAAGAATTAACGAGTTGAAGGCAAAACTATTAGAAGACATAATATCGTCTTCCTTCGAAATCGATGAAAAGCTCTCGTCAGTCTTGTACAAGCTCATATTGAGGTCGCTGAACGGAAACCCTTCGTGGAAGGCCGTTCTCAGAGAGCTAGAAGAAGAAGACCTCGATCCAGGAGTGAAGGCTTACTTAGCGAAGGTGATTACAATATTGAGAGACGTCGATTCAGGGCCTGGGATAAACCCCGATTGGTTAGAATCCGAGAGGCCAGTGTTACTAGTCGACTTAACTCAGATAACTAGCGAGGAGGTCAGAAGGCTCGCCGCCCTTACCGTAATATACGCTATTTACCTTCATTTTAAGAGGGAGGTAGACAGAGGGATTAGGGTGGCAATAGTTCTTGATGAGGCATGGGCCGTATTCACAAAGGAACAGGTAAAGAGGGGAGTTCTGATGGACGTAATAAAGAGGGGTAGGGGTCACGGCATAGCGGTGTTGATGGCGACACAAAATCTCTCAGACTTTCAGGGATATGATGACAAAGTGTTTGAGAACTTCTCCACTCAAATATTTATGAGCAACGGCGACAGGAGGTTCTGGGACGAAGTCGCAAACAGATTTGTGAACTTATCTAAGGAAGAGATAAAGAATTTCTTACCGTTCCTGAAGGTCGGGGAAGCAATAGTTAGGATTTCCAACGACCCAAGGCCTCTGGTGCTTAGGCTCGATGTGTTTAACTAAAGCCTTTCGAGAACGGTTTTTATAGAGTACTTTAGCTTATTGTAAACCATTTCGTCCTCAACGTTTGAAATGCTGATCTCTTTTAATACGTCGTCCTCCACGTTTATTGTGTAGTCTATCTTGTCCTCGTTCTTACTGGTCGCGAGTATCCTCTCCAATACGTTGAGTAAGGTCTTGGGCACCTTCACTCTTTTCTTCATGATTACTTTCATTTTAGGCGGGGAATAGAGGAGGTCGGCCACTATTTCACCCTTGGGCGACTTCACTACTTCGCTAATCCCTCTAACGATCTTAGCCTCCTTGAGCTGGCCGGTCTCGAGGAGGCTCAACAGATATTCGTAGACCTCGAGCTCCTTTCTGCACTGTGCTATCTTCTCCTCTAAGAACTGCTTAAGGTCGTCCTCTGAGTACGACATTCGCTATATACTTTATTTGTCCTTTATTTTATTACCCTTGATGGCTTCCAACATAGTAAGGGTTGCGGTAGTAGGCGGTTCAGGCTATACTGGAGGTGAGTTACTAAGACTTTTAGTAGTTCACCCCAGAGTCGAGGTCACTTACGTTACTTCAAGGGA
>CAYRZA010000117.1:0-2903 GCA_964428675.1 uncultured Desulfurococcales archaeon
ACTCTGTTCGAAATTTCCATATTTAGAGCCAGTGCAACCTTAATAGCCTCTTCTATCGCATTTCTATTGGGTACAGGTATAGCTCCAGGTAAACCTAAACAGACTGGGCAAACTACGGTGTTCGGATCCTTACCTGTGTAGTCTGCAGGACACGAGCAGAAAAGCTTCGTCTTCAGCGACGTTATGTGAACGTGAACCTCTAGTCCAATTTTTGGCATCCTTAAGTATGAACGTAATTACGTATTAAAAAGGAATTACTTTTACCTCTTTGTAGAGAGTTTCCTCGCCTCTCTTTCGGTCTCTCTTAATATCAGGATGTCCCCTACTCTAACAGGTCCCTTGACGTTCCTAGTGAGAATTCTGCCTTTGTCTCTCCCCTCTAATATTCTAACCCTTACTTGGGTTACCTCACCAGTTACTCCTGTCCTGTCCAAGATCTGAATCACTTCAGCAGGGAATCCGAACTCCTCGATCACGGAGCTTGACCCCTGCTCCTTTTGCTTCTCGCTCATTTCCTAACCCTAAACAGGCTAGATACAGATTCACTTAAATACTTCACCGTTTGCTAACCCAATGTATGTCGGAGAGGAGGCAGGTAAGGTGCAGCTTTTGTGGCAGGGAAATCTTACCAGGGCACGGTCTAATGTACGTAAGGAATGACGGGACGATACTTTGGTTCTGCTCGTCTAAGTGTAGGAAGTCAATGCTCAAGTTAAAGAGAGACCCGAAGAAGTTAAAATGGACTGCATTCTATATGAAGAAGGCGTGAATGAGATGGTCTTGCAACGAACTTTCGTTATGATAAAGCCTGACGGCGTTAAGAGGAACCTCGTAGGTGAGATAATTTCACGTTTTGAGAAGAGGGGCATGCGTATTGTTGGGCTAAAGATGGTGAAGATGAGTAGAGAGATGGCGGAAAGGCTTTACGAGGAACACAAAGGGAAGAGCTTCTTTGAGGAGTTAATTAACTATGTTACCTCGGGTCCAGTGGTGGCGATGGTCATTGAAGCCGACGAAGCCGTTAGTGTTGTTAGGAAAATGATAGGTGCAACTGATCCCAAGGAGGCCGCCCCAGGTACCATTAGGGGGGACTACGCTCTGTCAAAGGCCGAAAACGTTATTCATGCGTCGGATAGTATAGAAAAAGCTCAGAAAGAGATATCTATATTCTTCTCTCCAAGTGAATTAATATCCTAAATAATTTTAGATCTTAATACCCAAGCCGTATGTTGGGTCTTTCGTTCTCTTTATTTTTATTATCTCCTTTATTACTTCTTTCATATCATCCGTTATAATATCATGATATTTGCTCGTTAATATTTCTAGGTCTTCTTTGGGGACATCGGTATATAATATGTCTCCCTCATCTACCTGTCTCCCCACCATTACGTCACCCCTAATCGAGACAGCAACTTCCGCGCCTTTCTCCGCCTTCTCAACAGGCTTCTTATTGTCCTGAATTTGCAGGATTTCGCCTATAGGCCTCCCATTGGAATCCATAACCGGGTATTTCGGTTTTATTATTCCTCCGAGCACTTCTACTCCCACTATTACTGGGTCAGATCTTCTAAATACATATCCAGGTAAGATCTTAAACTTACCAGGAAGTATAAGTTTGTCAAGAGTTTTCTTCAATTCTGATTCTTTGATATCATTTATAGTCCTCTCTACGTTATCGATAAGCTGATATATTATGTTATCGTAAATTATGCGCACGCCCTGCGGTATCTCCACACCCTGCAATGTCTTGACCCTAAACGCAGCTATTATCGCGTACTCCTTCGCGGCGTTCCTTACCAGCTCGGCCTCCATAACATCTCTTTTAGACACCGGTCCTACGTCTGCGAGCCTCACTGGTATCTTCCTTCTCCTTAACTCAGTCACTATCGCTTCAAGGCTTCCTATGCTGTCGGCCTTGACTATTACTCCATTGACTGTAGAGTCGTAGAACCTGATGGCGTTTACTTCCTCCTCTACTTGCTTTTTTATGCTTTCAATTTCGCTTTCATTGTTGACTACAACGAACGGAGAGCCCGCTAGGGCCTCTTCGAGTCCGGGCGCTGCTATCTTTACGCCTGCTGCCGCCTGAATTTCATCTATCGATATTAAGTCAAGCTTAGCCATTCTCAGGTCTTGTAGAGGCCTCGGAATGAGTATCGACCTAATTCTCGTAACTATGGGGCCATTTAGTCCCGCCACCACGAACAAGTCGTTTTTGTGCAGAATTCCATCGTAGATTATTACATCTATTGTGTGGCCGATTCCCGGCTCTTCTTTTACTTCTAGAACTACACCCCTCGCTGGCCCCTCGGTGTACCTGAGTTTACCCTTCATGTAAGTTTGTGTGAGACCCGCTATTATTGCGAGAAGTTCAGCTATGCCCTCTCCTGTCTTTCCAGATACTGGGACTATAGCGACCGTTTTCGTGAAGTCCCTTACCCTGTCGAACCTCTCCGCATTGAAACCGAGTTCGGCCAGCTTTATCACGAGATTATAAACGTATTTATCCAAGAGCTCCTGCACTTGGGGGCTCTGCTTCGATAGGCTTTCGAGGAATGACGTAGTGTCCTGAGGTTTCCACCCCGGTATTCTATCGATTTTATTCGCAGCAACGACGAAGGGGACTTTCCTTTCCCTCAATATTTGGATTGACTCGTACGTCTGTTTTTGGAATCCCTCAACTATATCGACAACAAGGATCGCGAAGTCAGCGACAGATCCTCCTCTTCTTCTCAGGTTAGCAAAGAGCTCATGACCGGGTGTATCTATGAATAAAAGCCCAGGTATATCAAGTTTAATGTTAATTACTTTCTTTAAAGACTGTGAAATTTTTTCAATGACGGATGAAGGGACGAAGCTCGCTCCGACTTCTTGGGTCATCTCGCCTGGCTCCTTTTTTACCA
>CAYRZA010000118.1:0-2896 GCA_964428675.1 uncultured Desulfurococcales archaeon
ATCCTAAAACGGGCCCGCCGGGATTCGAACCCGGGACCACCGGCTCCGGAGGCCGGCACTCTATCCTGGCTGAGCTACGGGCCCTGAGTTAATACGCGGGATTACCTATTGAGGTTTTACGCCCCGGGTTGCAAACCCTATATAGCGTATTTCCTATAATTTTATTCTCAGTGGCCAAGCAGACGACACTTTTCGAGGTTCTGCCTAAGAAGGAGAGGAAGGTCGAGGTTAGAGAGGAAACTAACGCTAACGTTCAAGTCGAGAAGTCGAAAGCTCTCGAGAGGAGGGGAGAGCAGAAGAGGCAGTGGATCGCTGAAGCCGAAGAAGGGGTCACTTACTATTTGCTGCAGGTCGACTATGACGGGGAAAAAGGGAAGGCCGTGATGAAGCTCTACGACCCCGTAAAGAAGGAGATGAGAGTACTTTACGATTCCACTGGCCACAAGCCGTACTTCTTAGTTGACCTAGATCCTGAAAAGGTGAACAAGATCCCGAAGATAGTGAAGGATCCGTCCTTCGATCACCTGGAAAAAGTCGTCAAGTTCGACCCTTACTTGAACCAGAAGAGGTACTTGACGAAGGTCGTGGTGAAGGACCCCCTGGCAGTGAGGAGGATGAGGGACGCAGTTCCTAAAGCTTACGAGGCCCACATAAAATATCACAACAACTACGTCTACGACCTGGGCCTAATCCCAGGGATGCCTTACGTGGTTAGGGACAGGAAATTGGTGCCAGCTAAGGCAGAACTCAGCGAGGAGGACAAAAAGGAGCTTGAGAAGGCCTTCGCCGACGCTAGTGAGAGTACAAAAAAGCTAGCGGAGAGCTGGACTCCCATTTTCGAAGCCTTAGTGCCTGACGTGAAGAGGGCGGCCTTTGACATTGAGGTCTATACTCCAGCCAAGGGAAGGGTGCCGGATCCCCTGAAGGCCGAGTTCCCAGTAATAAGTATTGCTTTGGCTGGAAACGACGGGAAGAGGAGGGTCTACGTGCTGCTGAGGCATGACGTCGCTAACTCGGTCGAGATGAAGGACGTAGAAGTGCTCAAGTTCAGTACAGAGAAGGAGCTCCTGACAAAGTTCTTCCAGGACATCGTGGAGTACCCGGTTGTGCTGACCTTCAACGGAGACGACTTCGACATTCCCTACCTGATAACTAGGGCTCTGAAGTTGGGAATTCCTGAGAGCCAGATCCCGTTCAAGGACACCGGCAAGGAGGGGAAGTACTTAGCTGGGCTGCATATAGACATGTACAGGTTCTTCCTCAACAAGGCTGTCAGGAACTACGTCTTCGGGGGGAAGTACTCTGAATACACCCTAGACGCTATATCCCAGGCAATTCTGGGTATCTCTAAGGTAAAGATAGACACGCTCGTGAGCTCTTTAGACCTGCAGAAGCTAGTGGAATACAACTTCAGGGACGCGGAGATAACGCTCAAGTTCACGACGTTCAACGACAACCTAGTGTGGAAGCTAATGGTCTTGCTCTCGAGGCTCTCAAAGGTCGGGCTAGAGGAGCTCACGAGAACCGAGGTTTCCAACTGGATCAAGAACCTCTACTATTGGGAGCACAGGCAGAGGGGCTGGCTAATACCACTGAAAGAGGAGATCTTGGCGAGAACCTCCAACGTAAAGACCTCCGCGATCATTAAGGGCAAAAGGTACAAGGGCGCAGTGGTCATAGACCCCCCACAGGGGGTGTTCTTCAACGTAGTTGTCCTGGACTTCGCGTCGCTGTACCCATCAGTGATAAGGAACTGGAACCTTAGCTATGAGACGGTCGACGTGGAGGACTGCAAGAAGAAGGTAGAGATAAAGGACGAGACCGGTCAGACCCTTCACTTCGTGTGCATGGACAGGCTGGGTATAACTGCAGAGATAACCGGACTGCTCAGGGACTTCAGGGTCAAGGTGTACAAGAAGAAGTCGAAGTCCCCCAACATAAGCGAGGAACAGAGGTCTTTGTACGATGTAGTTCAGTCGGCGATGAAGGTGTTCATAAACGCGACTTACGGAGTTTTCGGAGCGGAGAGCTTCCCCCTTTACGCTCCTGCAGTGGCCGAGAGTACGACGGCTTTAGGGAGGTTAGTAATCACTTCGACGATAGCAAAGGCAAGAGAGCTAGGGTTACAGGTGCTGTACGGCGACACGGACTCACTATTCCTTTACAACCCGCCTAAGGAGAAACTGGAGGAAATAGTGAGGTTCGTGAAGGAGAAGTTCGGCTTGGACTTGGAGCTCGACAAGACTTACAAGTTCGTGGCTTTCTCCGGCCTGAAGAAGAACTATTTAGGGGTCTACCCTGACGGCAAAGTGGAGATCAAGGGAATGTTGGCCAAAAAGCGTAACACTCCAGAATTCCTCAAGAAGGCGTTCAAGGAGGTCACTGAGCTAATTGCGAGCGTTCAGTCGGAGAACGACATAGCGAACGTTAAGGCGAAGATAACCGAAAAGGTCAGAGAAGTATATAACAAGCTCAAGAACAGGGAGTACTACCTGGACGACCTGGCATTCAGGGTTATGCTGTCTAAGCCCTTAAGTGAGTATACAAAGAACACCCCACAGCACGTTAAGGCAGCGTTACAGCTTGAAGACAATGGCGTTCACGTTCAGCCCAGGGACGTAATAACGTTCGTCAAGGTAAGGAGTAAGGAGGGAGTTAAGCCGATACAGTTAGCTAAACTGTCAGAAATAGACACGGAGAAGTACGTGGAGCACATAAGGAGCACGTTCGAACAGCTGTTGCTAGCCTTCGGAGTCAGTTGGAACGACATAGCCTCCGGCACTTCCATATTGAGCTTCGCGTATAGGAACGAACTAAATAGCAAAGCCCAGAACGGCCTTAACCAAAGATGAAGACAAACGGTATAGTCTCTCACTCAACTTAAGCGACAATTGAA
>CAYRZA010000119.1:0-2887 GCA_964428675.1 uncultured Desulfurococcales archaeon
TCGATACTGTAGGTTTCATAAGAGGCATTCCTCCAGAGATAATAGAGAGCTTTTACGTAACGCTTTCAGAAATTAAATACGCTAATTATATTTTGCTGCTTTTCGACATAACACAGAATCAGGAACAGCTTGAGGAAATGATTAAATCAGCCTTTAGAACGTTAAGGGAAATAGGAATATCTGGTAAACCGATCCTCATATGTCTAAATAAAGTTGACATTATACGGCAAGAAGATATAGATAAGAAGTCTAAGTTTGTAGAGGACTTAACTAGGTCGTTATACGCGCCAATAGACGGCGTGATCCCTATTTCAGCCTTAAAAGGGTACAACCTAGACATAATTTGGGAGAGGATATCGAGGCAGATGAGCTTAAGGAGGTCTATGTACTTAGGCTCCATCATAGGCCAGAGAGGGACAAAAGAGTTACAACGCATGTAATTTTAACTGCTAGGGCTTTCGGTGCCAAGGGCGTATACCTTCACATCGAAGGCGAAGACCCTCACATACTAGACACTATAAGAAAAGTTGTAGAGAATTGGGGTGGAAAATACTTCTTTGTGGAGGTAGTTAAGAATCCCGTTAGTTTTGTACGAAAATGGAAAGAGGAAGGCGGCATAGTCGTTCATTTGACCATGTACGGGCTCAACGTGGACGACGTGATAGGCGAAATACCAACTAACAATAAGACGCTGGTCATCGTGGGATCAGAAAAGGTCGAGGGAATATTCTACGAGCTGGCAGACTTCAATGTGGCTGTGGGAAATCAACCGCACTCAGAGGTAGCCGCACTCGCGATTTTCCTCGACAGAGTTTATAAGGGCAAAGAGTTAACTTTGACTTTTAAGGACGCACGTATAAAGATTATTCCCGAAAAGAAAGGAAAAAAGGTGATTTCAGTTGAACGAGAGGGAAAAAACGTTCCTTAAACTCGCTAAAGAGCTAGTGGGCGAGGAGAACGTTGACGTACTTGAGTTCCTGTTGAAAAAGAACACTGAGATGACGGATAAAGACATAGCTAACGAGATGGGGATAAAGGACAACGACGTGAGGAGGAAGCTGTATTTACTTTACGATAACGGCTTCGTTACTTACAGGAAGACGAGGGATAAGGAGACTGGGTGGTACATTTACTATTGGAAAGCGAACATAGAGGCGATTAACGAGATCCTTATACAGAGAAAGAGGGAAGTGCTCAATAAGCTTAAGGCTAGACTTGCAAGCGAGCTCGGTCAGACCTTTTATTACTGTCCGAACGACGGGTTTAGGGCCGACTTCGACACAGCTATGGAGACCGATTTCAAGTGCATCAGGTGCGGAACTCCTTTGGAGGTCTATGACAGCGAGAGGGCGAAAACTGTGCTCACTGAGATTATAAAGAGGCTAGAGGAGGAGATCGACAGGGAGACAAGGCTTGTGGGCTCCTCTAAAGGTAGTTGACCTCTTCAGTGGCGCTGGAGGGTTTTCAGAAGGTTTCAGGCAGGCTGGCTTCAGGATCGTCCTCGGTATCGACGTTAATCATGAGGCCGCAAGGACTTATTCGGCTAACTTCCCGGAGGCCGTGACCTTAGAAGAGGATATAAGGGACGTTACTGGAAGAGAAATAGAGGGCTTAGTAGGTAAGCCTGACGTAGTGATAGGTAGTCCACCCTGTGAGGCGTTTACAGCGGCCAACCCTTATAGACTCACAGACCCACTGGAAAGGCTCTATTTAGACGAAAGAGGGAACCTCACTCTCGAGTTCGTTAGACTGGTCGGCGAACTAAAGCCTAAAGTCTTCGTAATGGAAAACGTGCCAGCGCTGGCCGAGACTAGGGACTTAAAGGAAGCTCTGAGGTACGAGTTCAAAAGGGTTGGTTATGAAACGGTGTTCTTCAACTTCTTGAACGCGGAAGACTACGGGAACCCGTCGAGGAGGAAGAGGCTGTTCGTTTCGAATATCCCACTCAGTCCTAAGAAGGGAGAGAAGAGGGTCACAGTATGGGACGCTATAGGGGATTTGATGTACAGGAGGGATCTGCCTAATCACGAAATATCTGAATTAAACGAGAAGAAGTTAAAGAAGATAGTAAAAATGGATAAGTGGGATTATTTAACAATGTACAGGGCATACGGCGGGAGGAATATCCCTCTTTACGTTAGGTTACCCGCTAACGACTTAGCGCCAACGGTATTAGGCAATTCCAGGTTCGTCCACCCGATCGAGGACAGGTTCTTAACGGTTAGGGAGCAGGCTAGGCTTATGAGCTATCCCGATACCCATGTGTTCTTCGGCAGTAAGGACGACCAGTACAATCAAGTCGGAGAAGCTGTTCCAGTAGCCTTATCAAGGGCAATAGCCGAGTTCATAAGGGGTATATGGAATGATATTAGTCCTCCATAACGTAACGAGTACTCAAAGGTTGATCGACACAGCTAGGATCGCCTTCGATAACGACGCAATGTTCGTTGTCACGAAGCCTGGAGGGACTGCAGCTCAAGCCGGGATACCCGAAGTTTCGAAGTTGGCCTACAGGATGGGGAAGCCGTTCTTAGTGTTACCTGAGCTTAAGGACGCGATAGAGCTCCTCTCGCCAGAAAAAGTGTTCCTCATTTCGAACTCGGGCAGAAAGTTAACTGGGGATGACCTTAAGGGGAAGGTAATGGTAGTCCTACCGGGCACTGAAAGCGGGTTCACGAAGTTCGAGTTGACTTTGGGCGAGCAGGTCAGCGTGACTGACGGGAAGGTCTCCGAAAACAACCCAGTGGTCTCTGCTTCTCTATTATTCTATTGTCTGCGGAAAACTTAAAGCCGAAGAAGGGAAAGGGATTTTGGGCCCGTCGTCTAGCCTGGTTAGGACGCCGCCCTCACACGGCGGAGGTCGCGGGTTCAAGTCCCGCCGGGCCCA
>CAYRZA010000120.1:0-2825 GCA_964428675.1 uncultured Desulfurococcales archaeon
AAGTTCAGGAGGAAGTTGTTGTTATACACTACGCCCACCTCGACGAGGGCGTTGTTTATTGCAGTCGAAGCGAAGAACGCTGTAAGCGCGAAATAGGCCGTGGACTCCACTAGTAGAATTAAAGCCATTATGACTCCCAGGTGACCGTTGAGGTTCCTAGAGAGCCAAACGTAGTCGCCTCCAGTCCTCGATATTTTGGTCATTAAGTACGTGTAAACGTAGGCCTGAGGTAGGGATAGAAGGAACGCTATTACTGAGGCCAGCACTAGGTCTGACCCTGGTTGAACGTAGGGGCTAATCCCTGTATATAAGGCGACGCCAGCGGACATGTTGCCCAAGTTTATCATTACTGCGTCCAAGAACGAAACCTGTTTCACAAGGCCAGAACTCTCCCTAATGAAGGGACCCTTACTGCTCACATCAATACATAAAGTCCCTCGCTTAAAAGTTTACTTAATTAGAGTAATACAGCGAAGCATTATCGTGCAGGTTATTTACTTAACCAAGTAAAAACACCGTCACGATAAATTGAGCAGAATCTTAATAAATAAACCATAATAGGCACAAAAATATTGATTGCAACAAAAGTTTAAATATGCGATTTATTTTCCTAACGCGATGGCCAAGCCTAAAGTCCTCGTCCTCGGGGCCAGGTTCGGCGGTCTGACGGCCGCGTACACGTTAAAGAGGATTGTGGGGAGCGCTGCGGACATTAAGGTAATTAATAAAGATAGGTACACGTATTTCAGGCCAGCCCTCCCGCACGTCTCGATTGGAGCAATGGACGTGAATAAGCTGAGGATAGACCTTACTGAGGCCTTACCAGAGAAAGGGATTAAGTTCCAGCAAGGTACCGTAACTAGAGTTGACGCGGAGAACAACAGGGTTGAATACATTCTACCGAACGGCAACAAGGTCATGGAGGAATACGACTACCTAATAATAGCCATTGGAGCCCACCTGGCCACTGAGCTAGTGAAGGGCTGGGACCAATACGGTTATAGCGTTTGCGAGCCTGAGTTCGCTGTAAAGCTAAGGGAGAGGCTATTGAACTTCAAGGGAGGCCACATAGCAATTGGAGCGGGCTTCTTCTACCAGGGGAGCAACCCCAAGCCCAAGGTACCTGAGAACTTCGTCCCCAAGGCCGACGCCGCATGCGAGGGGCCGGTCTTCGAAATGAGCCTAATGATTCACGGCCTTTTGACGAAGAAGGGAGTCTGGAAGGACACTAAAGTGACGGTGTTCTCTCCAGGAGAGTACCTGAGCGACCTGAGCAGGCAGTCGAGGCAGGCAGTTAAACAGATCTATGAGTCCTTAGGAATTGAGCTAGTTGAGAACTTCAAGATAAAGGAGATAACCGCTAAAGAGGTAATAGCGGAGGACGGAAATAAGATCCCAGCGGATTTAGCTATCATGATACCGCCCTACTCGGGTAATCCCGCACTCAAGGTAAGCACTCCTGACTTGGTCGACGACGGAGGCTTCGTACCGACTGACATCAATATGCTTTCGATAAAGTACGACAACGTTTACGCCGTTGGCGACAGCAACTCAATAACCGTGCCCAAGCTCGGCTACTTAGCAGTAAAGACCGCAAGGACTGCGGCGACCCACCTGGCCAATAGGCTAGGGTTCCCAGTAGAGGTCGAGCCTTACTACCCGACAATCATATGCGTGGCGGACAATCCATATGAGGGCTTCGGGGTCGCCGTTAAGGACGATACGTGGTACGGAGGAAAAGTAAGCGAAGCAGTGCCCTCGCCCATAAACCACTTGAAGAAGGAACTGTTCACAAAGTACTTCATGTGGACTAAGGGAGACATGGCGTTAGAGAAGTTCATGGCGAGCTGGTGAGCCATGCCTGAAGAAGTCGTTTTAGATAGGTTATTGAGCGACGAGAACCTCCAATCTCTCGCTAAGTTATCTAAAATTTTATCCGTTTTGAACAACAAGTATGGTCTCTTAGATCTACTAGAAGGAATAGCGAATGATGAGGAGACCGTAGGGAGTCTTGTAGCAACCTTTACTTCCGATAAGTACCTCTCGCTGTTAGAGAACTGGAAGGGCCTGTTAGACAGCGCGCTTGAACTGCTCAACGAGGACACCATATCGACAATTAAGGAGCTTCTCAACGTTTACAGCAAGGTCAAGAGGACTGGGATAATAGACGCGGCAGTCGGAATGCTTACGGACGAAGAGACGCTCACCAAAGTCATGGGATATTTGACTAATGACAAAGTCCTCGCCCTCTCTGAAAGGGTGGACAACGTAATCGACCTTGTGGAGTACTTGACTAGGGAGGAGAACTTACTGGCGATTAGGGACGCGATAGACTTAGTTTCAGCCTTGAGGTCTTCAGGTCTTTTGGATCCAATAAGGGGTGCACTGAAGGACGAGGACATCATAAAGATGATAGGCCTGTTCTTCTCGAGCGACTTCTTCATGAACTTTATGCAAAGATTTGAGGAGATAATTAAGGACTTAAGTAGGTTCGACTTAACTAACTTCAAGTACTATACGTTGCTAGTTAACGAGACCGGTGAGGCCCTTAAGGAGGAGGACATAAAGCCGATAAAGAGCATATTCGAGCTCTACAAGTACTTCAAGAACCCGGAGGTACAGATAGGCTTAGGAGTAGTAATGGCGGTATTGAGGCACATAGGGAAGTACCATATGAAGTACATTAACCCAAGCTCTCCTGACTTCGTGGGGAATAAGGCCTGAACTATATAGTCTATATATTTTATTTCGGTTTTTTATATAATACCTCTAAATGTATATACTTTCGATGAACGCATACATCAGGTTCCTCCAGAAGGCCTGCA
>CAYRZA010000121.1:0-2824 GCA_964428675.1 uncultured Desulfurococcales archaeon
TCGTGGGCCGGTAACATTTACGACTTGCTCATCTTGACTTACGTTTATACTGAACTAGCCAGGTGCTTAGGCGCTGGGGTTGACGTCAGCACCACGATCGTGGGTTTGGGGTTAATAGGGAGAGTAGTGGGGGGCTACTTCCTCGGCAAGCTGGCAGACATGAAGGGTAGGAAGCCGATTTTGATCGTAAGCACAGCGGGCTACGCGCTGAGCCAAGCCGGGATCGCTTTCTCTCCAGACTTAACCTTCCTCTTCATTATGAGAGCTGTCCAGGGCTTCTTCATGGGAGGTAACTGGACCACTGCTACAGTGATAACGTACGAGTTCTCTCCGCCCAAATTTAGGAGCTGGGCCAACGGGATAGTACAGGCGGGTTACGGCCTGGGCTACGCCCTTACTGGTTTGGCTTACGTCCTCTTCCCCGCTTCCGAGTGGAGGCTTTACCTACTGACAGGAGCGTTGCCTCTAATATTAGTTCCCTATATGGCCTTAGCCATTCCAAATGACGAACCCCAGGCTGATCGGAGGGCGGAGAGGCCTTCGATAGGGCCAATAAAGGGGGAAGTGATCAGGGCAACGTTAGTCATCTCCGGAATGTTCGCGTCTTATTATAGTATGTTCGCAGTGTTCAACGAGAACGCCGAGTCTTTAGGCCTTTCGAGGGACGAGCTGGGCCTCTCTCTACTGTTGGCCAACCTTTTGTTAGCAGTCTCGTTCATCGTTTTCGGCAGGCTGGCCCAGAGGTTCGATAAGAAGCTCCTGATAATAATCGGAGTCCTCGGGGAAGCGGTGTCCATCCCAGGGATGTTCGGCGCGTTGGGCGTCAACGGGATCCCCCAATGGCTCATAGTCTATAACGTGGCTACTGGCTTCTGGCCCCTTGCACCCCTCTTAGTCGCCGAAATAGTCCCGGCCAACGTGAGGGCGACGGTAACTGGTACCGCATATAACGTGGGGAGCGTGGTTGGGGGATTGGCCTCTGCCGCAATAGGCTTCATCTCAGAGGCGACGCATAACTACTTCTACCCTGCCCTATTCTTCGGCTACGCGCCCTTGGCCGTAGTCCTAGGAACGCTTCTGACCTGGAGGAAGTCAAGAACAAATATAGGTTAACTTTTTATTAATAACGATTAATTCGAAAAACATGAAATTTGTAGTAATTGGTTCAGGCCCTGCAGGCTTTTACGCTTCCCTAGTGCTCTCCACCAAAGGGGAGGTCTTACTGGTCGAGAAGGAGGAACGCCTGGGAGGGACATGCGTTAACACGGGCTGTATTCCAGGGAAGGCGATGATGCGACCCCTAGCCCTTTCCTATTTACTATCGAAGTACAACAGGAAGGCGGAATTCGGCCTCGACGAGCTCCAAGTACTGGCTAAGGAGGCCTCGAACAGGCTTTCCAAGGGGGTTGAATACGTGCTGGAAGGGGCCGGGGTTAAAGTAGTCCACGGAGTCGCAAAGCTGAAGTCCGGGAAAGTCGAAGTGGACGGGCAGACGATCGACGCCGACGGAGTTGTAGTCGCCACGGGCCTCAAAAGGCCCAACGCGACGGCCTCTGACGACTTAATAGAGCTGAAGGGGTTCAGGAAAGTAGCGTTAATTGGCGGTGGTGTAGGAGGGGTCGAGTACGCCTGGCTCTTGAAGAACGCTGGGAAAGAAGTTCACGTATACGAGAGAGGGCCTTACCTGTTGCCTAACGTCGATGAAGACCTAAGGGTCGCCGTGACCAATCACTTCAGGAAGCTTGGAATTAAACTTCACTTGAACTCCGAGGCTAGGGTCGAGGGGAACGCAGTAATTACCGAAGAGGGCAGGGAGGAGTTCGACGTGGTCGTTTGGACATTCGACAGAAAACCTAACGTCGACGGCATTGACTTGCCCTTGGACGATAGAGGTTTCATAAAGGTCGACGAGAGGATGTACACAGGAATAAACAACGTTTACGCCGCTGGTGACGTGACAGGCTCCTTCACCGCTCACGAGGCCATGAGGAAGGGGATAGTCGCCGGGCTTAACCTGATAGGGATAAAGACCGTTTATTCGGGCGTCAACGTGCCGGAAGTGATTTACACTGAGCCGCAGATAGCGAAGTTCGGGCTCCTTAAGGGGGAGTGCGTCAAGGTCGAGATGGCCTCGGTCGCTAGAGCGATTACGGATAAGGCCACCGAAGGCTTCGTGAAGCTCTGTTTCAATGAGGGGAGGCTTGTGGGTGGAGTAGCCTTCTCACACGACGCAGAGGAAATAATAACTCTTGCCTCTGCGATGGCCGGAAAAACGATTGAGGAAATTGTTAACTCACAGATCCCTCACCCGTCTTATTTGGAGGCAATTTGGGAGGGTGCCTTCAGGCTCCTGATCAAAAGGCTAAGGCCTCAATGACTCCAAGAGCTCCCTCAGCTCCTCTATTTTGTCCAGGACTTCGTCCAGGTCGTCCTCATTGAAGTCCTCGAGCATGTCCTTGAGCATTGACTTTATCTCGTCAACTAGCTCGATCGCTTGCTCTATGGTCTCGCCTTTCGCCTGAACCACTTGGGCTTCTCCTCTTTCCTAGTTATTATTTTTAGTTCAGCCCGAGAGGACGCGGGTTATGAAGAACCCTTGAGTCCCATGCAAGCTGGGGTAAAACCTTGAGCCCATCGACCCTTTAACGCCGAAATTAGGAGGGTCGACCCTTAACCCCTTTACCACTTCTTCCCCCTCCTCTGGGAATAGGGAGCAGACCGAGTAAACAACTTCTTTTGCCACCGTGAGGGCTGACCTCAAGAGCTCCTTTTGTAACTCAGAGAACTCGACCACCCTTTCCCTCGTCAGCCTCAGGAGCACCGA
>CAYRZA010000122.1:0-2823 GCA_964428675.1 uncultured Desulfurococcales archaeon
TATTTTCAACCTTTTATACGTGACATATACTTTCTTTTTGTGCCTCAAGTAAGCGAAGCAGAATATAGAATGAAACTTTTTCTGAGTAACAATTATCATAGGAAAGTTTGTAAGTCCTGTCATACTCCGTTCTGGACTAAGAAAGAGAATGAGGAGTACTGCGCCGACATTCCGTGTACTGATTACTACTTCTTCGACATACCGATAAAGAGCGGGCCTTTAACGGTGAGGGAGGCCAGGAAGAAGTTCGTTGATTTCTTCACGAAGAGAGGCCACACTCCTATTCCCCCAAAGCCCGTTTTGGCCAGGTGGAGGGAGGACCTTTACTTGACCATTGCAAGCATTGTCGACTTCCAGCCCCACGTGACGAGCGGCCTAGTCCCTCCTCCCGCTAACCCGCTCGTGATATCCCAGCCCTGCATCAGGCTTGAGGACGTAGACAACGTTGGGGTCACTCTGGGAAGGCACTTGACTAGCTTTGAGATGGCCGCCCACCACGCGTTCAACTACCCAGACAAGCAAGTTTACTGGAAGGACGAGACGGTCGAGTTAGCGAAGGAGTTCTTCACGGAAGAACTCGGGATCCCTGAGGAGGAACTACACTTCAAGGAGTCTTGGTGGGAGGGGGGAGGCAATGCAGGGCCCTCATTTGAGGTCACCGTGGGAGGACTAGAGCTCGCAACGCTAGTATTCATGCAGTACTCCATTCAGGACGGGAACTACGTCCCACTGAAGCTCAAGATAGTCGACACAGGCTACGGCGTTGAGAGGATAGCTTGGTTCACCCAGAGGACTCCAACCGCTTTCCACGCGATCTATGGGAACTTGCTTTACCAGTTCTACAAGGCCTTGGGAGTCCAGCCAGTCGACGACAAGCTCTTAGCTATAGCCGCAAGGTACGCTGGGAGGCTTGACCCCGACAACCCTGAAACTATAAAGAGGCATAGGGAACTAGTAGCTAAGGAGTACGGGGCTAGCGTTGAGGAAGTGGATAAGGAGTTGACTAGGGCTGCAAGGATATTCCAAGTCTTAGACCACACCAAGACCATTGCTCTTATGCTCGCAGACGGTCTAGTCCCCTCGAACTCAGGCGAGGGTTATTTGGGCAGACTGCTGATAAGGAGGGCATTAAGGGTTCTGAAGTTACTTAAGAGCGACGTCAGGCTTTCAGAGCTTTTGAAGATGCAAATCGACTACTGGGCAGAGGACTTCCCGCAGATGGTGAAGAACAAGGACTACATACTCGACGTAGCCGACGTGGAGCAGGCCAAGTTCGAGGAAGTCCTGTTAAAGGCGCCGACTATTGCCCAAAGCCTAGCGAAGAAGAGCATAACGGTGGACTCCCTGATAGAGGCCTACGACTCCCACGGCGTTCCCCCTGACATCTTGCTCGACGAGCTGAAGAGGATTAGAAAGGACATAAATGTAGAAGTCCCGCACAACTTCTATGCGTTAGTCGCGAAACGCCACCAGAGCGCACCGATAAAGGGACAGAAGAAGAGGAAAGTCCCGGAGGAGGTCGAGAGGGAAGTAATTAACTTGCCGCCAACGAGGAAGCTCTACTACGAAGACCAGTACTTGAGGAGCTTCACCGCTAAAGTTATCAAAGTATTCAACGGCAAGTACGTAGTCCTGGACAAGACCACCTTCTACCCAGAGGGAGGCGGTCAGGTCGGCGACACCGGTTATCTAATTACGAAGGACGGCAGGAAGTTCAGAGTAATTGATACGCAAAAGGTTGGAGACGTAATAGTTCACATCATGGAGGGCAACGTAGACCTAAAGGAGGGAGACGAAGTGGAGGGCGAAATAGACTGGCAGAGGAGGGACAGGATAATGAGACACCACACGGCGACCCACGTGGTGCTGCAGGCAGCTAAGAGGGTCTTAGGCAGTCACGTGTGGCAGGCTGGAGCGGAGAAAACGGAGGAGAAGGCGAGGCTCGACATAACCCATTACAAGATGCTAAGCGAGGAGGAGATAAGGAAAATAGAGGACTTGGCCAACTCGATAGTCCTCGACAGGAGGCCAGTAAGGGTGATTTACATGGACAGGACTGAGGCGGAGATGAAGTACGGCACGTCAATTTACGCAGGTGGAGTGCCAGAGACAGCTCAGGTGAGGCTCTTAGAAATTAAGGACTGGGACGTAGAGGGTTGCGGAGGCACTCACTTGGCTAACACTTCAGAAATAGGAGGAATAAAGATAATAAATGTCGAGAAGATACAGGACGGAGTTATAAGGCTTGAATACGTAGCTGGCGACGTTATAGCTAAGTACGCGAGGGAACTGGAGAACAAGATTGAGACTGTGTCGGACTACTTGTCGACTTCGCCTGGCCAGCTAGAGGTGAGGGCCAGGAAGCTCTCTGAGGAGTTGGAAGGCTTACAGAACCTGGTAAAATCGTACAGGGAGATGATACTTTCGAACCCTGAGGTAGTCACCAAGAAGGAAGAAATAAACGGCTTCGCCCTCTACATAGTTTCCGACCTGGAGGACAAGGAGCTGAGCAAGGAGCTAATGAGGAGGTTAACCCAGGGCAGTAAAAGAGTAGTGTTAAGCTTCAGGAGGGCAGGGAACGCTTCAGTAGTAGATATAGCCACCTCGAACGACGTAAGGGTCGATAAGATTGCGGAAAAGCTCAGAGCGTTGGGAGGAAAGGGCGGCGGCTCCGGGACGTTCGCCAGCTTCAGCAACGTCAATAGGGAAGAGGTAATAAGCGTTGTCAAGTCGGCGCTTGCTTCTGGCCTATGAAGACTACAAATATTTGTTAAACAGGGGCTACAGCAGGAAGCCCGCCCTCGACTTGGTGGTCTCGCGTTA
>CAYRZA010000123.1:0-2705 GCA_964428675.1 uncultured Desulfurococcales archaeon
TGGTCTCACTCAATAAATATAGCGGGCTTAAGCGGCATGGGGACCTTCTTTGACTCCTTGAGCTCGCCCTCCGGGTAGACCTCGACCTGTAGGCCCAGCCTGGCCTCCATGAACTTCTTCTCCCTGTTCAGGACCTCCAGCTCGTCGAAGTCGTAACCCAACACGAGCTTCCTCTGAACAGACGTCATCTCGGTAGCGAACTTGTAGTAGTTGGGCATTAAGGACGCGTACTTCTTATCGACTTTTGCAATCAGTTGCTTCAACTGTTCTCCAGACTCTACCGCCTGGACTGCCATCTTCAGGAGCTCAAGCTTGTCCTTTGACGCTACGTAAATCTTGACCTTCGTCGGCTTGCCCTTAAATACGTTTAATATTGCCCTCACGTCGTCCATGAGTAACTTAACGTGTTCGTGCTCCAGCAATAACTTCCTGTTGACCTGCCCTTCGTCGACTAGAGGCCACGACTCCTTAACGACGTACGTATTGTTGCCCATCATGTGCCACATCTCCTCAGCCAAGTGGGGTGCGAAGGGCGAGACTATCAGGATCCAGTACTTGAGTAGCTCCTTTATGAGGGAACCGTTGGGCTCCCTGCCGTAGATCTTAACCAGCTCGAGGTACTCCTTTAAGGCGTCGGACAGCTCAAAGACCACAGTGGTACCAGCTGTCCTCAGGTCGAACCTATCCAGGGCCTTGTCGACGTTAACCACAGCGTCAAGGAACTTGGCCCTCAGCCACTCCTCGGGCCAGTCGAACTGAGTTCCCTTATACTGGTCTGCCGCCTTCAGCGTTTCGTAGAAGAACCTCAATATCTCCCCTATTGACCTGGCGTACTTCTCTGAGAAGTCTATGTCTGTGCCGAAGTCCGCTGTGGAAGTAACGGCTATCCTAACCACGTCAGGGCCGTACTGCTTCACTGCCCTCAGCACCGGAACGATGTTCCTTAAGGACTTGCTCATCTTCTTGCCCTCGTAGAGCACGAAGCCGTTAACCGCGATCGCCTTAGGCCACAGTTCTTCTGGGAATATAGCAGCGTGGTTGAAGATGAAGAACGACAGGTGGTTGGGGATCAAGTCCTTGCCGCTGTGCCTCACGTCTAAGGGATACCAGTAGAGGAACTCGTCCCTCATCTTCTGTATCAGTTCTTTCGGAATCCCCGTCCTCTTCGAGACCTCTTCCAAATTACCCTTTCCGAGCATTACGTAGTTCCAGAACTCTAAGGTAAGCTTGTCCGAAGTGATCCCGTTCTGTTTTATGTGGTGGGCCACAGTATAGTAAGCCATATAGATCGTTGAGTCGCTCAGGCTCTCTATTATCCACTTCTTGTCCCAGGGTAAAGGAGTGCCCAATCCCCTAGTCCTAGCACAAGCCCTCTTCTGAAGCCAATCAGCGACGTAAAGGAAGTCCTTCCTTGCGTCTTCTGGATAGAAGGTCATCTTACTTATGAGCTTCTTCGCGAGTTCCTTCCATTGCGGGTTTCCGTAATCGAGGAACCACTGGTCCTTGAGCACTTTGACGACTATTTCGGTTCCGCACCTGCAGTAAACCGGCCTGTTCATGACTTCGTACATCTTCCCTCCCAAGCCGTTCTCGATCAGGAACTTCGTGACCATCTCCCTCGCCTGAGGTACCTGTAGGCCTACAATGCCCTTGAAGTACTCCCTGTACTCGGGCTTGACCAAGCCGGTTACGTCCTTCATCCTTCCCTTCAAGTACTCAGTCCTATAGACCTCCTGCGTCAACTTTTCTAAGTCCTTATCGTTCTTCGGCTTGGTCTGTTCCACCATTATTTGCGCCAGCGCGTCCTTGCCTTCGGTCTCTATTACTGGAATGACCTGGAAGTCCTTAGCGACCTTCTTTAGGTAGAAGTAGTCGAAGGGAGCGTGGGCCGGAACGCTCATTACGACCCCGGTAGCGGTGTCTGGATCGACGAAGCTAGCGCCGAGCACCGAGATCTCCTTACCCGTTATCGGGTTGATCACGGTCTCCTTGGTCAGTTCGGATCCCTTGACCTTGCCTATTACCTTTACGTTGTCCTTCTGGAACTGGAGCTTCAGTGCTCCCCTCTCGGTGACTACCATCCTCTTGCCTTCTACCTCAACGATTTGGTATTCCAGGTCGGGGTTAACCCAAACGGCCACGGCGCCGAAGACGGTCTCCGGCCTTAAGGTCGCCGCGGGGAATATGTAGTCCTTTCCCTTAAAGTATATCAAGACGAACTCGCCGATTTCAGGCTCGACGTCCCCCTTAGTGTCGTGCATCCCCACGGGGATGTTATGGACTGGACACCAGCCCACTGGGTGGGTGTCCCTCACCAAGTAACCCTTTTCCCTTAACTTCTCGAACTGCCAAACTATGAAGGCCGAGAACTCCGGATCTATTGTTGTGAACTCCCTCCTCCAGTCAACGCTCAGGCCCAGAGCCTTCATCCCCTTCTTTATTTCCTGCCTAAAGTAATTCGCCATGAAGAGGGGATCCACCAGCTTCGGGATGTCCTGCTTCGGGATGTCGTAAATATCAGTGAAGATGCTTATCAGTTCCTTGTCCCCCTTGGCCACGTCGTCGGCCATGGCGATTATCGGAGTGCCAGTGTAGTGGAAGCCCATGGGGAAGAGGACGTTGTAACCCTTCATCCTCCTGTACCTCGCTATTATGTCAGCGGTAACGTAAGTCCTCGCGTGGCCTATGTGCATCGGCGAGTTGGG
>CAYRZA010000124.1:0-2659 GCA_964428675.1 uncultured Desulfurococcales archaeon
TATTGACCTTCACGAGGCAGAGGGTGCAGGTGCTGAGCAGGTACTTCGGTGAGGCCAGAGTTAACGTCGCTTCGAACTCCATAGTGAACGCAATGTACTTGGTAGTTTTAACCCCATCTGACTGGGGGATAACGAGGCTCTTCAGGAGGCGCAGGCCCTTTCCGATCTAGAGCTCCAGGCCCCTCACGGTTATGCCATAGCTCCTGAGGAGCCAGTCGTCAAGGGAGAAGTCCCTGTACCCTCCCTTAACGCTAATTATTTCTCCTCCAAAGGCGTCAGCCAGGGCCTCACAGACCCTGACCTGTGAGACCCTCTTCCCCCCTACGTTTATCACTCCTCTCGCCCCCTTCTTTATTAAGGCCCAAACTGCGTAGCCCAACTCCCTCAAGCTTATGGGGGATAAGTAGAAGTCTTCGTTGCATTTAGCTACTCCCTTAGAGAGGAGGGACTTGATCACGCCCCTGAAGAACCCCCTGGTGATTACCTGCCCTATCCTTAAGATTAAATAATTCCCTAAGGACATCACCGCTATTTCACCCATCAGCTTGGTCATTCCGTAGTAGTTCAACGGGGAGGGGACGGAGGTCTCACTGTACATCCCCCTAGTCCCGTCGAACACCATGTAAGTTGACAAATAGACGTTCACGGCTCCAAGCTTGTTCGCCGTCCTGGCCAAGTTCAACGCGTGCCAGACGTTAGTGTTCCACATGGCCCTCTTATCCGAGTCGCTCTCCATGGTGTGGACTAAGACGTCAGGGGACTCCTCTAGAACCCTCGAAGGAGTGGGAGCAATTACCGCTTCCCCCTCGACGAAGTTAGCGATGCTCCTCGTTATCTCTCCCTCGTCAGTGAACGCGACCTTCACTTTCTCCCCCTCAACGCCTTCAGCGACTCCTCGAGCACAGACACCAGTTCCTCCCTCAGCTCTCCCTTCAGCGAGTCCGGGTCTTCTAATATTTCCCTTAAGTCCGCTATCACTTCTCTGGCCAGCAGTTCCACCTTCCTCTCGGGCGAGACCAGCTCCCTGCCCCTCTCCGTTAGCGCATAGTACTTCTCTCCCCTTTCCTCCTTCACCACGTCTATTAAGCCCATGGCCCTGAGCTTAGCCAAAGCCGGGTAAAGCGAGCCGGGGGAAGGCCTCCAGAACCCCCCGGTAGCCCTCTCTATTTCCCTGGCTATGTCAGCTCCATTCATGGGCCCCTTTCTGTAGAGCAGGCTGAGGATCAAGACTGCTAGCCTGCCTTTTCTTCGGTGCACGAGAGCGTCTAGTCCTCAGTTTTAAAAGCTTTGACGGAAAGCTAAAAATATTTCAATTCCGCTTCTGTCATATGCCAACCGAAAAGAAGAGGTGGAGGAGGCCCTACGAGCTCGTGGTTAGGATGGTGGACTCCGAAAGGGAGATAAAGCTGATAGGGAAGAAGAACGTCTCGACCTACGAGATGAGGGTAGAGAACGCGCAGATAGACTTCAGGCTTTTACACGAGATTATGGCCAAGACCTACAAGGACTTGCTTGAAAGGGTCGAGCAGAGGAGGAGGCCCGCGGTTCTGGCCAAATATGCCCTCTACATCTATTCTTTACTCACGGGGATACCGCTCTACAAGGTTTTGAAGGAGGTCAGGTACGTCAAGGGGACGGGGGAGGTTAAACTCCTCTCAACTAACGCCTTCGTGAAGTCCACATATAAAATAGCGCCGTTGTTCGAGGAAGTCTTGAAAAAGAGCTTCCCCCAGTTATTTCAGCGCTCCTCCTGAGCTTCCTTAGATATCTCCCAGAACTCGGCGAAGAAGAAGCCCAAGATTATCCAGCCGAAGAAGAGATAAACGGTGTATTTGTTGAACGACGGCAGGGAGAACAGGAAGACCCAAAGGCTAATTACGGTGGCCGTTAGGCCTACGGCGACCTCGTGGAAGTGTTTCTTGATCCTCTTGCTCGCGACCCTTATCAGGGAGAGATTAGCGGAGATGTGGACGAAGAGGTTGAACAGCCCGGCGAGCCCTCCGAGGACGGTGAACACCCCGAGAAGGCCTATGTAGTGCGTCATGACCGTTAGGGTCGCCACGAAGACCCCTGAGATTAACAGCTCTGAGTAGAGAGGCTTACCGCTTACCTCGCGGGCGAAGAGCTTCGGGAAAATTCCGTCCTCCGCCATCTCCCTGAAAGTCCTGGAAGCAGCAAGGACGTAGACCATCCCGCCTAGGGTGCCGTCGTTGAGGGCTATAAACCCCAGTATGATGAGGCCAGGTATGCCGAAATGGGTCAATAAGTAGTCAATAAGGTCTTCTGAAAATTTCAGCGCGCCTAATGAATAAAAGAAGAGGGAGGCCAGTAGACCGCCGAAGAGGAGAACGGCTACTGCTGCCTTGCCTATGTCTCTGCTGCTCGCCTCCCTTCCCAGAGGGGCGACCGAGCCGTAGCCTGTCGGAATGCCCAGGCCGAAAACGACGGCCTCGAAGAGTTCTGGGGGCATTTGAGAGGGAATTGGATTGTAGAAGCTCCACTTAGATACGTAGAGGAAGTACACGGTGAGGAACAATATGGCAGTGATTTCGACTAGCGACATGATAACGGCATAATGGGCTGAGGTCCTTACGCCCATTAGGACTAGTGCTGCGGCTGTCATCGAGACCAAAAGGGCGACAAACCACTGGAGCCCCTC
>CAYRZA010000125.1:0-2637 GCA_964428675.1 uncultured Desulfurococcales archaeon
AGCTGGAAGGAAATAAACGTTAGGCCGGACGTCAGGGTAATAACTTATGACCTGAGGGGCCACGGGAGGAGCTCAGTCCCCATAGGAGAATACTTAATTGAGGATCACTCCGAGGACTTACACGAGCTGTTAGATTTACTAGACGTGGAAGAGCCAATAATCGTGGGCCACTCAATAGGCACTTTAATAGCCCTCGACTACGCCATGAAGTACCCGGTTAAGAAGCTATTACTTATAGGCGCGTTAGTTAAGGCCCCTAAACCGGAACCTTACGAGAGGTACATAGAGATTGCCACCTCTAAGGGAATGAGGGCCTTGGCGGAGTTCAGAAAGGCGAACGGGGAGTTCAGCGACCTCTTGGTTAATAACCCGAGGGCTTGGCAGGACTTACTGGAGGTCTACGAGGAGACCCCACCGTTGGGCTATAAGTACAACGCTTTGGGCCTCATAAAGGCGAAGGATTATACTAACTACCTAAGCAAGATAGACGCTCCAGTGAAGCTGATCTATGGAGAGAAGGACGGACTGATTGCGAACTTAGAGGCGTTTAAGAGTGGACTGAAGAGGATCGAAACGAAAGTCATACCGCAGGCCGGTCATTTCCTCAACTTCGAAGTTCCAGAAGTGCTAAGCGACGAAATAAATTCCTTTATCCAGTAATTACTCCACCCAATTCCTTGGCCTTCTCCTTAAGGTAGGCCTCGCAGTCGCTTATCCTTCTCTTTATTTCCTCCTCGTCTCTTGAGCTCCCGGCTATTTGAACCTCCAACTCGGGCTCGCTTATCTCCTTACCCTTTGGGTGGGTCTTAACGTAAAGGTCGAACTTCTTGACTGCCTCCTTTACGTATGGGGCTAAGGCCGACTCCATTACGCCCTTGACTACGAAGCTGACCTCGTAATACTTAACGTCCGGCCTGAACTTCAGGAACGACTTCACGAAGTGGTCTAAGACGTTCTCCATCTCTTTCGGAACTCCAGGAGTCGCCAGTATTTCGATACCGCTATATTCAACGTAGATGCCAGGGGCTATCCCCTCGTCGTTGGGGACGGGCTTACTGCCCTTAGGCATGTAGGCCATCTTCTTCCTCTCCTCGGTTAAGGGGGCGTTTATCCTGGCGTACTTCTCCTTGATCATCCTCAAGGCTTCGTCGTTAAGCTCTAGCTCCACTCCGAGCGCCTTGGCCAGACCTTCGGCTGTCTTATCGTCGTAAGTCGGGCCTAACCCCCCTGAGCTAACTATTACCTTAGGCATCCTGGAAATCCCCTCTTTGAAAGCTGAGACTATTTCGTCCAGTTCGTCCCTTACGACCGTTATTCTCCTAACCGTAAACCCCAAGGAAGTCAGCCTTCTAGCGATGGTCGCGGCGTTCGTGTTAATAGTTCTGCCGCTGGCCACTTCATTGCCCACGGTAATTATCTCTGCCCAGTAAACAGTCACAACTTTTATCTAATATCACCAGTATATTCGCTTAATGTTCGAAAAGTTCCTCTCGTCCGAGGTGCAGTACCTCAGGTCTTCAGAGATAAGGGACCTGCTGAAGCTGACCGAGGGTAAGAACGTTATAAGCCTCGCCGGTGGTCTTCCGGATCCCTCGACGTTCCCCTTCGAGGACATAGCCAAGATCGCTTACGACGTGATAACCTCTAAGCCTTCTGTCTCACTGCAATACACTCCGACTCCGGGGATTACAGAGTTCAGGCAGGAGCTCGTAAAGCTAGCCTCCTTGAGGGGAATAACTGGGATTACATACGAAAACACTTTCGCTACTGTAGGTAGCCAGGAAGCCCTCTTCATGGTCTTTAACCTCCTAGTCGACCCCGGGGACTACGTGGCCGTCGAGAAGCCCACTTACCTAACTGCGTTAAACGTACTGAGGGCCAGGAGACCGAACTATGTGGGAGTCCCGTTGACTCCGAAGGGGCCTGACCTCGACTCATTCGAGGCATCGTTAAGGCAGCTGAGGAACGAGAGGAAGAGGCTGAAGCTGTTCTACGTGATCCCGACGGCCCAGAACCCCGGAGGGACTACAATGAGCTTAGAACAGAGGAAGAGGCTAATTGAACTGGCCGAGGAATTCGACTTCTTAATAGTTGAAGATGATGCCTACGGATTCTTAGTCTTCGAGGGGGAGAGTCCACCGCCGTTAAAGGCGCTCGACAAGAGCGGGAGAGTGATATACTTAGGTACTTTCAGCAAGATCCTGTCGCCCGGGTTCAGGCTCGGTTACGTCATAGCTGAGAAGGAGTTCATAACCGAGTTGGAGTTACTCAAGCAGAACTTGGACTTACATACCCCGTCGTTGACCCAAATGATAGCGGCCGAGGCCATAAGGAGGGGAGTAATTGAGAGGCAACTGCCCCTCATCAGGAAGGTTTATAGGGAGAAGAGGGACGTCATGCTCCAGGCGATGGACGAGTTCTTCCCGAAGGAGGCCCAGTGGAGTAGGCCTGTGGGCGGGATGTTCGTGTTCGCCTGGTTACCCGAGAAGATCGACGCTGTGGCCATGCTACAGGACGCTATGGCTAGGGGGGTAGCGTATGTTCCAGGCTCGAGCTTCTTCTATGACTACAGTGGGAGGAACACGATGAGACTGAACTTCAGCTTCCCGAGCAAAGAGCAGATCAGGGAGGCCATAA
>CAYRZA010000126.1:0-2618 GCA_964428675.1 uncultured Desulfurococcales archaeon
GCTCGATGACCCAGAGCAGACATATGAAATAGTTTACAACTCAACGGTTCCGACTCAGACGTCAACGACTGAGACGACTACTACAACGACATCTGCTACAACCTCGACTTACACTCAGTCCCAGGTCTCGACTTCTACTACCGAATCGCAGACCACCACTACTAGCGTACAACAGGTCACGCAGACTCCTGTTCAGTCGACTTCAGTCACGTCAACTGGCTTCAGCGAAACCCTCACCCTCGCCGTCATAGCCGTCATAGTCATAATAGTAATAATTGGTTTGGCCGTGGCTTTGCTGAGGAGGAAGTGATCGGATTTTTTACCTCACCTCCTTCCCCTTACAAGGTGGGGCGAAATTCTGAAGGACGAGTTCATCGCGGACGTCCTTTCGGTTAAGGACAAACTCCTGGGCTCCGAGGTCTCCCTTTGCGGCTGGGTGGACAGGGTAAGGGATCACGGAAAGCTGAAGTTCATAATTTTAAGGGACAGGACGGGGCAGATACAGCTGGTCGTCAAGGAGGGGGAGACGCCGGAGCAGGCGTTTAAGGAAGCCGAGAACGCTAAGGACGAGGCGGTCATATGCGTTAAGGGGAACATTAGGAAGGCCCCCACCAAGGAAGGGGTTGAAGTAGCCGTTAAGGAGCTGAGGGTTCTGAACAAGCCTGTAGAGCCGTTGCCCTTACTCCCCAGGGACTCCACTAAGGCCGTCCTCGACACCAGGCTTAAGTTCCGCTGGCTCGACGTGAGGAACCCTAAAGTCACGAAAATATTCCTGCTCCAGGCCTGGATAGCCCAGAAGTTCAGGGAGTACTTCAGGTCCCAGAAGTTCGTCGAAATATTCACCCCGAAGATTGTGGGGGCCGGAACTGAGGGAGGCGCAGAAGTATTCCCAGTAATATACTTCGGCAAGCCCGCATTCCTCGCGCAGTCCCCGCAGTTCTACAAGCAGTTCGCAGTGATCGCTGGCCTCGAGAGGGTCTTCGAGGTGGGCCCAGTCTTCAGGGCTGAGCCCCACCACACGGTGAGGCACTTAACTGAGTACCACTCGATGGACGTAGAGGTAGGCTTCATAGAGAGCTATTTCGACGTAATTAGGTTCGTTGAGGGTTTCGTGAAGTATTTGGCTGAAAACCTCGAGAAGGACGACTTCGCCAGGGGAGTCCTGGAGGAGTTCAACGTGGAGCCGATAAAAGTGCCCAGCGAAGTTCCGAAAATAACCATAAGGCAGGCCTATGAGATACTGAAGGGCGAGTTCAACAAGGAGATCCCCTATGGAGAGGATTTGGACAGCGAGGGAGAGAAGCTGTTAGGCCAATACGTCAGGGAGAAGTACAAGAGCGACTTAGTTTTCGTGATAGAGTACCCGTGGAAGGTGAGGCCTTTCTACACCATGAGGAAGGAGGAAGAGCCCGACTGGACCTACAGCTTTGACGGCCTCCTAAGGGGGCTGGAAATAGTCACTGGAGGCCAGAGGGAGCACAGGTATGAGAGGTTAGTGCAGAACGTAAAGGACAAGGGTATGAATCCCAAGAACTTCGAGTTCTACCTGGACTTCTTCAAGCACGGCGCCCCTCCTCACGGGGGTGCGGGGATAGGCCTGGAGAGGGTGACCATGCAAGTGCTGAACTTGCCTAACATCAGGGAGGCGAGGCTCCTGCCCAGGGACCCGGAGACCCTCATCCCCTGAGGAAAGAGTTTTTTATTGATCGCCTTATGTCACCCTGTGAGGAAGGCCTTACTGTTAATAATGATTCCTTTTTTGGCGACTTCGCTTCTGTCCTTAGCCTCTTGGTCTTCAGTCCAGTCCCAGGCCCAGTACTCCTTCCTTGACTACAACGGGAACCTTTTCGCCTCGCTCGTCTACAAGGCCGTGGTTCTGAACCCCTATTCAATAGTGAACTACAACTTCACCGTCAAGTACCTTTTCTACAACTCCCCGTCCTATCAGACCCTCGTATATACTGTTACGATCAGCGACGACGTGATTAAGCTAACGACGAGTAACCTGACGGTGGTCGCCGTGACCGTGTCGACCCCCTATGGCACCTTCCCACTGCAGGAGGCCCTTAATAACGGCACGCTCGTCTTCTTCGGCTTCGCCCCCAACGTTAGCTATATTAACATTTACGTCGCGAACGGCTCCCAGCTCCTGACCTTCGTCCAGAAGCCCTCTAACGGCACCTTCTCCACGGCCTACTTCGGCCTAGTCCCGAAGGAGATAGCTTTTGAGTCCTACCAGACTTACGCCCCAGCAGAGAACTACACCTTTACTATAAGCAACGAGACTACTTTCAGCTACTTCGGCAGTAAGTTCACCGTGGAGTCCAACGTCAGCTACTCGTTCTTCCGCTCATTGCCTTCCGTGTTTTACTCCTCCTCTGGGAAAGCGACTCTATTGGGGAACTACGTGCTCGTGACCACGACTAACAACGTCCTGACCGTGACCTATTACCCCACTTTCCACTACTCGTTCTACGGCTTCAAGGCGTTCGGAACTAACGGCGTCGTCTTCGAGGGCTTCGTTCTTGGAATGCAGAACAGCACTATTGGCTTCACTCTGCTGGGCTACGGGAACCTCTCGAGCTACACCTTCTTCCTCAACGAGACCTTGAACCAGA
>CAYRZA010000127.1:0-2568 GCA_964428675.1 uncultured Desulfurococcales archaeon
GTTGCGAAAACGGTGACTAAGGACAGGCTTGTGGTGGAGCTGAAGAGGCCAGTAGTCCTGTATAACAAGAAGCTTAGGGCAGTGGTGAGCAGGCAGATAGGGGGAAGGTGGAGGCTCACTGGCTGGGGTGAAATAAAGTCGTAAAGGTAGTACTCGATACGAGCGTCCTTTTGATGATTATTGACGGGTTTGATCCAATAGAAGAGCTAAGGAACTATTATACTTTCGACAGAGTCGAAATCGTGATACCTACAGTCGTGCTCAACGAAGTGAAGTCCAAAGCCAACTCGAACAGGTTCTCCGAGAGGTCTAAGGCGAGAATAGCCTTGGCTTACCTAGAGTCGAGGAAAAGCGTTATTGAGGTAGTCGACGCAGGACAAGGCAAGCCGGACGACGTTATAGTTCGGTTGTGTAAGGAAAGGGGTTATTACCTCTTCACTGTAGACATGAAGCTGAAAGACGTCGCTAAAAGGGCTGGAATAACCGTTATTGTGCCGAGAAGAGGAGGCAAAACTATTAATTTTATTTGAAACCTAAAGCATAGCGGTTCTCATGTTTAAGTTGGTCAGGCTTAAGGGTATCGTCAGGATACCCCCCGAGTCTTTTGGATCAGATTTACGAACAGTTGCTTATTCAGTCCTCAAAGAACAATACCAGGACAAGATATTTAAAGATATAGGCCTCGTGATAGCAGTACTGAACGCAGAGGTAAGTGAGGAAGGCATAATAATCCCTGGGGACGGCGCTACTTACCACGAAGCCGACTTCACAGTTATCTCCTTTATGCCCGTCAATGGCGAAGTTATAGAAGGAATAGTTACTCAGGTTACGCAGAACCTCGTGTACATAAATGTGGGTCCAGTGGACGGAGTGGTTCACGTGTCGCAGGTCCTCGACGACCAGCTAAGGTTCGATCAGACTAGGGGGGCACTCGTTGGGGAGAAGAGCAAGAAGATCCTTCAGAAGGGTGACGTGGTGAGGGCTAGGGTGATAAGCTACAGCATCGAGGCCAACAGGCCCATGAGGATTCAGATGACGATGAGACAACCCTATTTAGGCAAAGTCGAGTGGATAGTTCCGCAGAAGGTGAAGTGAAGTGCCGAAAGTGAAGGAGTTCGTAGCGTGCAGGAACTGTAGGGCTTTGGTACCCGCAGAGTACATGGAAAAGAAGGAGCCCTGTCCAATATGTGGTCAGATAAACTACTCCGATGATTGGGAAGGCATGGTCATAATTCTGGACTCTAACTCCTACGTAGCAGGTCTGATGGGTGTTCAAAAGCCTTGGAGGTACGCAGTAAAGGTCAAGTAAAGGACGTGTGCTTCATACTTCCCCAGAGCTTGAGAAGGGAGCTGGCGAGACCTTACGGCTTCCTCTTCGTTAATGAAAGGGAATTATTCGCCTTCCTGACACAGAGGCGTACTAACTTTTACACGGTCGGTGACGTAGTCACGTCTACCGTATTGAGGATGGGGTTGTTACCCAAAATAGCGCTGGTCGACGGTAAGACTAAGAGGATTGTGAGAACTTCAAGAGTGGACTCCGCCGAGTTCGAGAGGTATAAGATAATTAATGAGCCTGGCGTGATAAGGGCTTCTTCAATAAAGGCTTTAAGGGAAACCATTGAGTCGGAGAAGAGGTGGCTCTTTGAAGTTGAAGGGGAGGAAGACCTACTCGTCATCCCATTAGTGCTCTACGCTAGGGTAGGAGAATACGTGCTTTACGGTCAGCCTAACGCCGGCGTTGTGGTGATCGAAGTAAACGAGCTCTCCAAGCTCAGAGTTAAAACCCTTTTCGAGAACTTCGTGCCAGACTCATGTTAGAAGTTTACGGTAGTTTAAAGGATTCGGACCTCTGCGTCGTTTTGCCCACCTATAACGAAAGGGAGAACCTGTCAGCTATCGTCGAGGCCGTTTCGGCTTACGGCTATTCGATAATCGTGGTGGACGACTCGAGCGTTGATGGGACGTTCGAAATAGCCAAGAGGCTGGCGGAGGAGGGGAAGATACTCCTCATTGAGAGGAGAGAGGAGAAAGGCCTTGCCACTGCCATAAGGGTAGGGATAGAGCACGCTAAGTGCCCATTCGTTGCGGTGATGGACGCAGACTTCCAGCACCCACCAGATTTGCTACCGAAAATGTTAGAGAAGTTGAGGTCAGGTTGTGACTTGGTCATCGCTAGCAGGTACTTAAGGGGAGGGGGGATCGTCGGTTGGCCTTTATATAGGAAGATTATATCGAGGGGCGCAATACTCCTCGCCCACCTCCTGCTCCCGGAAACTAGGGTCAGCACCGATCCGGTCTCGGGGTTCTTCGCCTTCAAGAGGAATAGGGTTGATCCGAGCACTATAACCACGAAAGGATATAAGGCCCTTGTGGACATCCTCGTGAGAAACGAGTTCGAAAGGGTCTGTGAAGTCCCCTACGTTTTCGTCCAGAGAAAGAAAGGGAAGAGTAAGCTCGGTCTTAAAGAAATCGTGGAGTACGCAGAGCAAGTAATTAGGCTAAGAAAAAGCAGATCCGACCTGCGCGGGCTCGTCACAGCTCAGTCCTTTCGAGCCTCTTCACGCC
>CAYRZA010000128.1:0-2553 GCA_964428675.1 uncultured Desulfurococcales archaeon
TGCAATAGTCTTCGAAGAACAGGGTACAGTGAACCAGTACTGGGCCTATAGTGGCCTCGTGTGTTCTTCTCTATGAGTTTTATTATTTGATAAAGATACAGGGGCCTCTCACTGAGGGCTTCGAGCACTAGTAAAGTCAGCATGCCCTTCCTGAGCCTCTCGATCGAGCCTGCCATTTTCTACAGCGACATTGTCTAGTCTGCTAATAAATGAGATCAGCGGTGGTCCTTCAATCACCCCTCTTCAGTGCTCGGCTTCATCACTCAGAGTCGCGGATGTTCTTCATCAATCAGGTTCTTCCCACTTCATCACATTCCGCTTTGTACTCCAATATGCTCATGTCGTCCTCATAAGATATAATACAGAAGAACTCAAGGTTCTCATCGCCGACGCTCTTGATGTAATGTGGGACGAATGAGTTAATAAACACGAAGTCCCCGGGCTTCATCTCCTTTACCGAGTCGCCCGCACAGACCAGGGCCTTTCCCTTGACTACTATGACCGTCTCCGTGTACTTGTGATAATGCTTTGCAATTATCCCGCCCTTCTTAACGACGAATTTCCTCACAGCATAGTTTAATGAGCCGTGCTCTTTCGTAACTAGCCACTTTATGTAGGCGTCTCTAGAGCCCGGTATAGTAACGGGATTTTCTTTAACCTCATCTACATTTCCGAAGTAATAGTCCATATCGCTTCATGAGGTTCAAGAAATATAACGGTTCCCGTGTAGGATAGGTTAAATGATCTACGAGGAAATAGTAGATGAATTAAGACCTTTGTTAAAGAGCAGAATATTAACAAATATATGCGTTGGCATATCCTATACTGTCTCGCTTCTCGACGACGGCTCCGCAGGGTTGTCCCACACAGTACCCGAAGGGGAAGTGCCCAACGCAGGCGACCTCTTGTCGATGACCGTAGATTCGATTATCTCACTCGATAACAAAACTCCCATATCGAGGGCAGTTGTACTGTCCATTTTGAGTTCATACATCGACAACACCTTCGCGAAGGGAGATCCATTAAGCGTTCTTGAGGGCGGAAAGCTCTGTCTTTTCGGCTATTCCCCCGTAGTTGACGACAGGAAATTCGACTCCGTAGTTGTTTACGACTTCTTCAACCCGCAACCGCAGACTAGGGGTAAGACGACGATAAGGCCGTACTCCTCTTTCGAGGGGGAGAAATGTACGCACGCCGTAATATACGGCTCTGCACTGGTCAACGGTGAGATAGAGAGAATCCTGTCGAAGGTCGATGCGGAGAACTTAGTGATGAGCGGGGTCTCGAGCGTTTACGCTGAGAGGACTCTGAAGAAGCACGGTTTCACGCTCTTAGGTAAGGTCATGCCTGTGGAGAGGAATAAGGCCCTAAGGGTCGCCTGTGAGGGGGGTGATGCCACTAAGATGTCGAAATACGTCATTAAAGTCTTCAAAAGGCTCTGATCTTGTCTTCGATTTCATGCAGCGAATTATAGCACTGCCCTCTGAACTTCACCTCGCACTCGAGCTTGCTTATAGCCTCGCACCTGAGGTCGTCACACGACCTAGCTAGGAAGCCGAAGCTCTTCTTGAGCTCAGCTATGGACAACCTGCTCACCACCAGTGGGCTATCGCTCCAGGCCGACGCCCTAATCGCCTTCTCCGCCGCCTTCAATGCGCTCTCTTCACTCGTTATCAGCCAAAGTCTAGAGGCGAAGAGAGCGAACTCGGAGTTCATGAGGGGGTCAACTACTGGCTTCGAAGTTATGGGATCAGTGGGTCTGACGTCGAGGAACCCCACCTGATAGCTCAGGTTCTTCATAACCCAGTCGAACACCTTCTTAGCGAGCTCCAACAAGTCCTCGTTACCGGTTCTCTCATATGCGCTAAGCAGGCCGTTCCCTACATAAGCCTGATCTAAAAGCAGTCCAATCGGTTCGGTTCCAGGCCTTCTGGACACGGAGCCCTCCCCGGAGACACAATGCGCCAACTCGTCGTACTGATTCGTAATGCCGAGCTCGACCGCAACAGCGACCTCGGAGCACGAATTCCCCACTTCGGGAACCTTTCCGAGGGCCAAAAACTCGGCGAACTTCTCCAAAGGCTTGAAGTACTTGACCGCGAGGTAATAGTTCTGGTCCACTTTCGCCATCCACTTCACCAATTGGATTGTCCTGAAGTCCCCTGGAACCCCTGAGAGCACTTTGTTTATTACATCGTAAGCCCTCACTATTTCGAAGTCCGTTTCCATCGGGACGAAGCCGTAGTTTATCCTCGCTAGTTTATCTATCCTCTGGTAGGTCTGGTTCAGCTTCTCTATTACATATGCGGGATTAGAGGACTCGATCAGCGCGACGAAGTTGCCCTCGTGGTCTATAACTGAAACGCTGGGCAAAAGTCCCCTCGTTAACCTCAAGAAGTAAGGGTAGTCGAGGAATGAGTCCAGCTCGGTCACTATAAACCTCTTCCTCACGTTTTCGTCCCTTACAAGAGCGTCTAGGACTTCCTTGCACCCCTTACACCTCTCGCTCGTGAAGACTATAGCAATGGGCTTATTGAAGAACTTGGAGTCTTC
>CAYRZA010000129.1:0-2472 GCA_964428675.1 uncultured Desulfurococcales archaeon
CGGAGGCCCTCCTCGACGTGCCTGATAAGGTCATTATTACAATAGCTTCCCTGATAACTGCACTCGCAGGCGTAACCCTGTTTAAGCTCGAGAGGAGGGCATTAGAAGTAGAGATAGTGACCGAAAACGGTAAGATAAAGCTCAAGGGTTGATCTTTCAGTCACCCCTAATTTTGATCCTTAATTATTGAAATAATTCGGTGAAAATTTCGGAAGTTTATACTATAAGTTATATCTCTTTGGTGAGTTTACAGCTCGTGAAGAGGAAAATCACTTTCGTCCTGGTCTCCCTCATATTTACGGCTTTCGATTACTCCTTGGGGATGGAAGCGCTCACTCAAGTCTACGGAAGGGCCATAGCTGGCATCATATCGTCTCCCCTGTTCTCAGCCCTTTATTTTGCTCTCGTCTTCTCCGTTGAGTTACTCAGCCTTTACGCCCTGAGCGGGGCAATCGAGAGGATACTGAGGAAAAGGCTTAAATAGATCTCTTCCGCTTGACTTCGATGAGAGCTCTCATCTTATTAACCCTCTTGGCCCTCTCTTTCATCCCAATAGCCTTCTCGTCCCACGACCCGGGCCTCACCGCAGGGGACTTCGAGGTCTATAACGTCACTATGACCTATTACGGGCTGAAGAACGTAACTAACGTCACTAACGTCGTTGTCCCAGTCAAGGTGACTTACGCGTTCTACTTCATGAACGTGACAAAGGCCTTCAACAACGGTACAATTCTAATAAACTATACGCAGTATTTCTGGAAAACGATTTATTATAACCTTACGACCGGGGCCTTAATAAACACGACTTACATCTATAGGTACTTCAACGTTACGACCCTGGACAACGCGACGGCCCCTGGTTTGATGCTTTACATAAGCCCCCAAATATTGGGAAAAGAATACGTGGAGAGGGGTTTAGGTAACGCTTCTCCGATGAAGCTAGTTTCGGAATCTAAAGGGACATACGTTTACGAATGGGAGGGCGAGGATCAGGGAGCTAAGCTGGAGTTCATTATTTACGTTAACGCCAGCAACGGAGTGGTCTACAGGGCTGAGAGCCTCCAGTACTCCCTCGCCTTCAACGGGGCCTTGATCTTCAACGCGACTTACGTCCTCTGGAAGTCGAATTTAGTTAACCCTAACGAGACCCCTCCCGCGTTCCAGGGCTACGAGCCCTATCACCTGGTGGAGGCGAAAATATTTCCAGTAAGGCTGATCATGGCCGCCATAGTGGGGGTCGGCGTAATCGCTATCCTAATAATACTACTCTTCTGGTATAGGAGAAGGTAAAGTTTTTAGTTCGGGGCCTAACCCGTTTTCCGTGAACCAGTACACGAAAGTAATTGTCAATACAGGTCTTGCAATATTTATGGCATTCGCGAACTATAATATGATAATTATAGCCCTGCCCGCTATACTCGACGGGCTGAACTTCAATCCCCTCTCGCCCTACGCCTTCCCTTACATAGTCTGGTTAATTTTGGGTTACATGATAGTAACTGCAGCTTTCGTAGGCCTCTTCGGCAGGCTGGGCGACGTATACGGCAAGTACAGGGTCTTCTCGCTGGGTTACTTGATCTTCGCCATTAGTTCTTTATTAATGGCCGTAATCCCGCCCTTGGGGACTCCAGCTGTTACGGCGTTGATTTTGCTGAGGGTCGTTCAGGGAATAGGTGGAGGTCTATTAATGGCTAACAGCTCGGCAATAATAGCTGACTCAGTCCCGAGGCAGAAGCTGGGCTGGGCCCTGTCGCTTAACCAGAGCCTGGGGCTTATAGGCGGAGTTGCCGGGCTTATTTTGGGCGGAGTGCTCTCGTTCTTCGACTGGAGGCTCCTCTTCCTCTTACCGGGAGCGGTCGGCATAGTGGGTTTCCTCCTGACGAGGGGTTACAAGAGCGCGAGGAAGGAAGCGAAGCTCGACTTATTGGGCGGCCTCCTCATGGCCTTAGGTCTCTCAGCGGTGCTCTTGGGAGCGACGCTTATGATGATCCCCGACATTAGTTCCCTACTCATTACCTCCCTCTTCGTTTTGGGGGCCTTAGCGCTCGCCGGCTTGGCTTACGTCGAGGCAAGGGTCGACAGCCCGCTCTTCGACTTCAAGCTGTTCAGGAACTGGGACTTCTCGATAGCCATGCTCACGAACACTTTAGTTTCAGCTGTTAGACAGGGGACTACGATACTCTTAATCCTTTTACTGCAGGCCGTTTGGTTGCCCTTGCACGGAGTCCCATTCGACCAGACCCCACTGCTGGCGGGGATTTACTTGCTCCCTAACAGCTTGGGCTTCGCCGTTTCAGCTCCACTGGCAGGCAGGCTTTCAGACAAAATCGGCTCCAGGGCTTTGACCACTACTGGCCTCGCCGTTTCAGCCGCTTCGACGCTTGCCCTCTACTTCCTCCCCTACGACTTCCCCATAACTGAACTCTTCGTCATAACCTTCTTCAGCGGCCTGGGCATGGGCCTCTTCTCAGC
>CAYRZA010000130.1:0-2459 GCA_964428675.1 uncultured Desulfurococcales archaeon
CTGGTAGTTAAGTACTTCTGGGACGCCAAGCGGGACTGGAGCCTGAGCGAAGAGGAGGAAATAGCTCTAGTTGCTAAGGTCCTCCAGGGGAGGCCCTGGAGGTTCTCCTCTTCCTCTCTAGGGAGCTCGAGAACGGAAATAACTCAGATGATTTACGACGCGATGGAGAAGCTACTTGAGAGGTATTACGGAGTGACCAGAGAGTCCGCGACGGGGCTAACCCTTAATGATCTATAATATTTAACTCCAGCATGGTTTTTCTTCTCCGTGGACCCCGAAGTGTTAAGGAACTTATGGGCCCTGATCGACAACGACCTCCCGTTATTGAACGACGACCTAGTCTACTACAAAGTCGACGGATTGGTAGAGGACAGCGAAATAGAGGAAATAAAGAATGCGATAAAGGAGGTGAAAGAGGTCGCCTATAAGGGGTCGCTCGACAGCAAGGCTTTGAGTCATGCCTACGTCACGCTCTCGTCTATATACTTCAAGAAACCCCTCCCCCCAGAGATGAAGATAAGGTTAGATGAGGCTAAGGGGAGGCTCTCAGCTATTCTCTCAAAGCTGAACGTAGACCTGAAGAAGCTGGACGAGGAGGCGAACGCCAGGCTCCAGGAGAAGATGAAGGCCGTACAGCAGAAGGCACAACAGCAGGGAGCTCCTCAGGGCGCTCAAAAGCCCGTTACACAGGGTCAGCAGGGTAACGTACAGAGCTCTCAACAGGCCCAACAACGGGCGCCTCAAAGCCCACAGGGCCAACTTCAACACCCCTCTTCTGGCGGCTCAGAACAGAGCCATCAGAAGACACAACAGTAGTGAGAGCGGTGACATATTTTTCAAAACTTTTCCCTCAATGAATTCAAATTGTTTAAATACGCCCTAAAAAAGCCCAAAAGCTTTAAACATTTTTTACTATACTTGGCGTAGCTTCTGAAAACTTTTTATAAAAGAACAAGGAGAAATTTGCCGTTTTTATTTCAACTTTAAATGCACATTACGGCAAATTTCTCTAAGTGAAGAAAAATGAAGGACATACCCACCCTTAAGAAGGGGGTGCTCTCCCTCAAGGAGGCCTATGGTCAGGCAATGGCCGTGACCGCTCCCTTGGGCAGCGTGGTCTCGACTTCGACGGCCGCAGTGTATTACGCGGGTTACGGAGTAGTCTTCGCGACCCTCTTGGGCCTAATCGGTAGCGCCATGTGGATATACACCCTGACCAGGTACGCCAAGAGGGTCGCGAGCGCGGGAGGTTTCTACACTTACGGCTCATTCGCGACGAAGAGTAAGACGGTGGCGTTTTTCGAGTCCCTACTAGAGGCGATCGCTTATAGTGTCCTGAACGCAGTTAACGCTTTCGCCGTTTACCTACTGCTCGAAACTTACAGTCAGATGACAGGCGTTCAGATCCCCTCGTGGGTCTACTGGCTCGGCTTTGCCCTGACCATATCGGCTCCAACGTTGCTCAGCCTGATAGACATAAAGGCCCTTTTGGGCAAAATAGTGAGCGTAAGCGCGACCCTCGAAGTCGCACTCCTGTTCGGACTCTTCGTCTACTCGGTCGCCGTTAAGGGATTGCAGGTTCAGTTATTTGAGGTTCCGAAAATACCGTTTTCCAATTTGGGCGACGCCATGATTTTGACCATTGTTAGCATTTCCGGCGCTGGGGCAGTTACTTACCTGGGCGAGGAGACGAAGGTTCCCCTGAAGACTTTAACTAGGGGTATGTGGCTTTCATTGGGCCTAGGGGGTGTCGCGATCCTGTTGGGAACTTACGGCATGGTGTCCCTCTGGGAGGGAAGCCTAACGGAATTCCAAAACTCCCCACAACCGCTGTTGCAAGAGGCTATTCAGATCAGCCTTCTGTTAGCCATAATTGTGCTGATACTTTCTGTCAACAGCCTTGTAATGTCGAACGTGGGGACCACCGTGGGTTCCGCGAGGATATTCTTCAACCTCTCCAGGGAGAGGGCGATTCCGAAAATATTCAGTAAGCTGAACAGGAGCAAGCAACCCGTGGTTGCGACCCTGTTCGCTGGGATCATATCTGCCGTCTTCGGTCTCGTGGCGCTCCTTTATACAGGCTTCAACGTCAGTGCAGCCTTCCAGGAGATCAGCGTCATCGTAAGCGTCTTCTGGCTCGCCGGGAGAATCGTAGATGCCTTCGGCGTTCCGATAATGCTCTACAGGCTCGGTACGTTCAACTTTATCGAGGCCGTGATCCCGATAGGTGCGGGCCTGCTTAACGGAATCGGTCTGGTCTTCAGCTACTCGTCCCCCGACGTTTTCCAGATAACGATGCCGGTAGTTTTGGTCTTACTGGGATTAGTTTGGTACTTATTGAAGGCGAGGAAGAGTGACGTTGGAAGACTCGTGGTGGACGAGAACAACGAGCTCATTACGCTGGACGAGTACTATGACAGGCTGAAAAAGAAACTCAATCAGCTAAAGGCTTAGGGCGA
>CAYRZA010000131.1:0-2424 GCA_964428675.1 uncultured Desulfurococcales archaeon
TCCTTGTCGAGCTGACTAGCTATTTTCGGAATTAGGCTCGAGACTTCTCTATTATAGTAGAACAATATTATGTTTCTAGCCTTCTCTGACAACCTCTGAGGCTCCCCATTATAATATGCTGCGTTCTCGTCATAACTGTAGGTTTCGCCGGTGAAGATATTAGTAACTGCGCCTGCGGAGCTCTCTAAGAGCCCTTTGTTCGCACTTTCGTAAAAGGCGATCGATATCGAGCTCCACGGAACTCCGTTAACGAAGTTCGAGCTTCCGTCAAGCGGGTCTATTACCGCAATTACGTCGTCCCCGTCCTTGATTACGCCGCTCTCCTCAGTTACGTACGTGGCCTTAAATCCCTTCTCCCTTATCTTCTCGATTATCCTATCCTCAGAGATCTTATCGATAAGCCTCGTTACGTCAGAGCCGTGATAGCCTACGACCTCGTCAATACCCTTAGTTAGGAACCTCTTCCTCAGCTCTCCTGCGACTTCTATCGAGATCTCTTCAGCCAGCTTTCTCAACTCGTTCATTTCTTTCCAGCTCTCTTCTCCACAATATACCTATAAGCGGAATATGCCGCTACAGCTCCTTGTGCTACGGCCGTGGCTACTTGCCTAAATCCCTTGAGCTGAGCTATACAATCCCCGGCTGCGAAGACTCCAGGGACGTTAGTTCTCATCCACTCGTCTACTAGAATATATCCCTGTTCGTCTGCTGCCAAGCCGTTGTTGAGCACCCAGTCCTTAGCTGGCTCGTGACCGATTTCTATAAATATTCCGTCAACATCTAAGGTCTTGAGTTGCCCTGTCTTAAGGTCTTGCACCACTACTTGCCTAACGACCTTATCGCCCTTTATCTCCTTCACTACGTGGCTGAGTAGAAAGGTGACGTTAGTCTTCTTCTTCACGCTCTCCACGTTTATGGGCTGTGCCCTGAATTCGTCCCTCCTATGCACTAGGTACACTTGTGTAGCGTATCTCGAAAGTATTTCCGCTCCCTCGACCGCTGAGTCCCCTCCACCAACAACTACCACTCTCTTGTTCTTGAACAGCGCAGCGTCGCAGATAGCGCAGTAGCTTACTCCTCTTCCCGTGAACTCCGCCTCCCCTGGAACGCCCAGCTTCCTCCTCTTGACGCCTATCGCTACTATTATTGCGTCAGCGTAAAACTCCCCCTTTCTCTTTGTCTTCACAATAAATTGATCACCTTCTTTCTTAAAATATTCCACATAGTCTACTAATGCATGAACGCCATACTTTTCTATATGCTTATTGAAAATCTTTATCGCCTCCATAGCTGGCGTGCTGATGAGCCCTAGATAGTCGTCTAATTCTCCCGCCTCGGTTAGTTGGCCACCCGGCGTTTCACCGATCATTAAGGTTTTCAAAACGTAGCGTGCCGAGTATAAGGCAGCGCTGTAAGCCGCCGGCCCCATGCCTATTATTATTACATCGTATTTGTCGCCGGGTTTGACCGGGGGTGACTTCGGGAATAGGCTCATAGCCTAAGTTAATGTGCAAGAATAATTAGGTTTTTAACTAGTCTACACGCGTTGAGACTGCTCTTCGTAACTGGGAAGAGAGCGGCGCCTTATGTCGCTGAGGCCAAACACGTCGTGGAGAGGGAATTCGGGGTAGAAGCGGACATCCTCGTGCTGAACTATCCCATAGCGGCCTTAATGACGACTAGGTATATCGCCGAACAGTTTAAGAAAATCGGGGCTAATTGGAGTATTTACGACGCAATACTCATACCTGGACTCTGCTCCGGCGACGCGAGGGAAATACAAGAAGTTACGAAGACTAAGGTCTATAAAGGCACCATAGACGCTTACGACCTACCGAAGGCAGTGAGTCTGCTCATAAGGGGAGTGGAGCTAAGCACTGTAGACCCGGCGGACAAATTGCTGGACAAAAACGTATCCGAGAAAACTCTCGAGTTCCGGGAGGCCTTCGAGATCAACGGGATGAAAGTGCCTTTGAGATCTCCACCCTTCCTTATATTCCTTGAACTAGACTGGGACAAACTGAGCGTTTATCAACTGGAGAGGGTTAAAGACTACATAGACGTACCAATCGTTGGATTTCCGGCAGGCTTTCAGGATAAGGAAGAGCTCAGAAAAGCCGTTAGAACCGTATCCGACGTTTTCCCCGTGTTCGGAGTTGACGCGGATTCCCCTGAAGTCTTGAACGAGGCTGTTAAGTTGGGAGCTTCTGTGATCCTGAACCTGACGAGGAGCAACGTCGATAAGGTCAAGCCGACGAGTGGGGCGGCATACGTAATAGCCCCAGAGGAGCCGGGAAACCTAGAGGAGGTAAGGTATGTCATAAATAAGGCAAAGCGATCTAATTTCGAGAACATAATAGTGGATCCGATTCTTAGTCCTCCGCCGTTCGGTTTGGTTCAAAGCCTCATTAATTACAAGACGTT
>CAYRZA010000132.1:0-2418 GCA_964428675.1 uncultured Desulfurococcales archaeon
AAGGTCAGGAGAACCCTTTTCCTCCCCTCTAGGGGCGGGCTTTCGGCGGTCTTCGCCAATAGGAGGGAGAGGGTAGTCATTATTACTGACATCTACGGAAGGTTCAGGGGATTCGTGACTAGAGAGGACGCACTGAAACGAATTAGACCAGCTCTATCTATAGAACGAATCCTCGAAAGGGAGTTCACCGCCCTTAGCGGTCAAGACCCTCTCATCAGGGCGAGGTTCGTGATGGCCGAAGAGGGCAGGTCGGAAGTACCAGTGACGGAGAACGGAAGGCTCTTGGGAGTGATCACTGCTAAGAACGCCGTGAAGACCCTCATGGAGCACTCGAAGGGACCCCTAGAACTAATGAAGGCAAGCTACGCGAGGCTCCGCGACCTCGATCTCCCTATGTACTACGTAACGGCGAGTGATGGATCGAAGGCCCTAGATTACTTCTCTTCCGGCGTAGCGGAGGTGCCAGTAGTGGAAGGCGGAAAAGTAATTGCAGTCGCAAGCGTGAGTAAACTGTTCCAATCGCTCCTCAGGCTAACGACAGGTGACACGGTGGTAAGTTTATTCCCTTACAATTTGCCGGACGAAATAACGGAGGAAATCAAGGCCCTGGTGAGCGAAAAACTACAATCTTTCAAGCATTTGAAGTCAAATCGTATAAGCCTAAGGCTCAACTTGATTTCTGAAAAGATTTACAGCCTGACAGCGATAGTGAGCTCTAAGAGCGGGCGGAAGGGGGTTAAGGTGACAGGCGAAGACCCCAAGTCCCTAGTTCAGGAGGCCCTTAGGAAAATCGAGGAGTTCCTTAGATCATCGCCTAGTGAAAATAAAAAAGACGAGTAAATTATTCTGGGCGGAGTGAAGGTAGGAGTCGTACAGGCAGCATCTGTACAGTCCGCGGTCAACCTCACGGAGAGGGCCCTTAAGGAAGGCGCAAGGATAGTACTTCTCCCAGAGCAGTGGACCATATCCTTCGACTTCGTGCCCGTGAGCGAGTTCCAGAGGCTCGCGAGGCTCTACACTTCGTTCGTCGTGCTCGGGGCCTTTAACGACGGGGTATCGATTATTTCGCCTATAATATCGCATAACGGCAACATAATAGGGGTAGCCAAGAAGGTTCACGTAGAGGGAACTCATCTTGTCCCAGGCAACGAGATCCTGGTCTTCAAACACATGGGCAACAAGATAGGCGTAATCATCTCAAACGACATTTACTACCCCGAGGTCAGCGTCTCCGTTCTCCGGTCGAACGTGGACCTCCTGCTGGTCCCATCTATGGTAAGCCAGGAACAGCTGGAGGACTGGAAGTGCGTGATGAGGATCAGGGCCAGGGAAACGGGATCCGTAATACTCAACGCGAACTCCTACACCCCGCCCGGAGGGGTAGGCCACTCCGCGATCTACATGCCACAGCCAAAGGAGGACTTCCTGGACGTTGAGGAAAGGGAGCTTCTGGCAGAGGGCGAAGGCTATGCAGTGATCGACGTTGACCTAACTAAGTTCGTCCCGCTGAAGGGGATGAAGGCGCTCTCCATGAGGGAAATTGAGGTGAGAGTTATCGACGATCAGCCCCGGTAGATCCGTTCACCGCTCACCTAAGGGCGTGCTCCTCATCCGAGGATTGCACTCTTTAAGCTGTAATAACACTTTCCACTGTGGCCGACATAATAGAGGAGGCCCTGAAGTGGGCCGAGGAGGTCGGTCTCTATCCAATAATATCACTATATTTGAACAAGAACCTCGCTTCGAAGATAATTAAGAACGCTAAACCCCAGAGCGACGTGGAGTTCAAGGAGTTCCCCTATTACGCTTATCCTGAGGGCACGGTCAGGCTGAACTTCGTCTCGAACAATTGGGTACCACCTAAGGCCTTCCTAATAGAGGGCACGTTGAGGCTCGCCTTCTTCATTCACAGCTATGATGACCTACTCAAGGAGGTAAAGGCTAAAGAAGAGGACGACGTCACTGTCACCTTAAGGGAGGGCAAGATGAACGTAGAGAAGAGGAGGGTGTTCTACATGGACTTTAGATCGGTCGAGCAGATAAACAAGGACACGGCGTTTAAGGTCTTGGGCCACAACGGCCTCTCTACCATAAAGCTGGCGATCATAGCGAACAACGTGATCCCAGGGAGGAACCAAGTGGTCATAGAGGTGAAAGGGGATGAGGTCGAATTCGAGATTCTAGAGGGAAGACTGAAGCCCGAAGAGGTCGAGTCCGGGGCCTTCCTTACCGCGAAGGACCTTGATGACTTACGGAGAAACTTAAAGAAGATTGACGAGAATGACTTCAGGAATGCCATCCTCACCAAGGTAGGGGTTTGACGTAGTGAAACACTCCCCTGGGATCTAGGGCACTGCTGAGGAGCCTGAGGGCGGGACTCCTGAAGCCGAAACAGTCCTCCCCTTTCCTGCAACCCCT
>CAYRZA010000133.1:0-2406 GCA_964428675.1 uncultured Desulfurococcales archaeon
ATAAAAACTTGATGTTACTTGATCTCTACCTTCTTAGGCTTAACGTCAATTACTATTCCAACGCCGACGGTCTTGCCCATGTCCCTCATTGCGAACCTTCCTAGGGCTGGGAACTCGTTGAACTTCTCCACTACTAGATCCTTGATCGGCTTGAACTTCACGATAGCAGCATCGCCCATCTTTATGAACTGCGGGTTCTTCTCGACCTCTTGACCGGTTCTCGGATCGAGCTTAGCGACCAGCTCAGACACCCTACAAGCCACACTGGCAGTGTGTATGTGGACCACAGGAGTATAGCCGACTCCGATTGCAGTCGGGTGCCATATCACTATTATTCTAGCGGTGAACTCATCAGCGACAGTAGGCGGCGCGTTTAGACTACCAGCGACGTCTCCTCTCTTCAAGTCCTTCTTTTCTACGCCTCTCACGTTGAATCCGACGTTGTCACCCGGCTCCGCCTTCTCGATCTTCATGTGGTGGGTTTCAATAGACCTCACTTCACCGACCTTCCCTACAGGCATGAAGACTACCTTGTCACCGACCTTCAGAACTCCTGTCTCGATCCTCCCAACTGGAACCACACCGACACCAGATATAGAGTAGACCTCCTGGATCGGTATCCTCAAGGGCTTGTCCACGGGCTTAGGCGGAAGCTCTAAGTTGTCGAGTAGTTCCTCTAACGTCGGGCCGTTGTACCACTTCATGTTCTCTGACTTCCTGGTAACGTTTTCTCCAGTAGGCGCTACTACTGGGACGAACTTGACCTTGTCCATCTTAAAGCCGAAGCTCTTCATGAACTTCGAAATCGTGTCGACTATCTCCTTGTACCTCTTCTCGTCGTAGGGCGGCTCAGTTAGGTCCATCTTAGTTACGGCAACTATTATCTGATCGATTCCCATCGTCTTGGCAAGTATTATATGCTCCCTGGTCTGGCCCTCTGGACTCATGCCTGCTTCGAACTCACCCTTTTTCGCCGATACGGCAAGAATCGCAGCGTCAGCCTGGCTGGCGCCAGTTATCATGTTCTTAACGAAGTCCCTGTGTCCAGGAGCGTCTATAATGGTGAAGAAGTACTTCTTAGTCTCGAACTTCATGAAGGTTAAGTTTATCGTTACACCTCTTTCTCTCTCCTCCTTCAGCCTGTCCAGCAGGAATGCGTACTTCTCTGACTCCTTGCCTAGCTTCTTCGCCGCTTCCTCCGCTTCCTTAATTGTCTTCTCGTCGATGAAACCTCTGTCCATCAATAGCCTTCCGACTAGAGTGCTCTTACCGTGGTCTACGTGGCCTATGACGATCAGGTTAAGGTGAGGCTTGGAGGACATTATTTATCACGCTAACGAAAAGGTTCCCCAAATATTAAAAAAGTTAGCCTCACCTGGAGCTCAAAGCAATCCTCTCTATCTCCTCCTTTTTCCTAATTGCGAAGCTTCTGGGATCATTGTTTGCCGCCGCTATAATTTCATCTGCTAGAGCTTCCTCTATGGGCTTGGGGTTATTAAAAGAGGCCTCCCTAGCTCCCATAGCGATGTGACGTAAAGCTAAGTCGACCCTCCTCTGGGGCGAGACATCTACCGCCACGTAGTAAACTATACCACCGTACATTATCCTGGTGACCTCCTCTCTCGGTGCGGCGTTCTCTATGGCCCTCACCAATACCTGAATAGGGTTCTGACCCGTCCTAGCGTAAATAAGCTCAAAAGCAAGTTTAACGATATTATAGGCCAACATTTTCTTTCCCTTGTTCCTGCCGGGCCTCATTAAGTTGTTAATTAGGCGTTCAACAATGGGTACTTTTGCCTTACCGAACTTCCTGTGCTCATGCCTCCCTCCTGTATGAGGAAGGTACACGGGCATCAGGGATATATACTTCTTCAGGCTGGGGTCCCTGACCTCGACCCTCGTATCCCACTTGCCGAAGACCTTAATGTCGAGTTTGCCTATTTCTATTTGACTCATTAATCAGCTCCTCCCTCATAATATTAATAACGTTTACTTTACCCTTTTTAGGAAACGTTGATGAGTATTATTAATGGTGCCAGAGGACCGCGAAATTCGGGTCAAGGACATTTCAGGGTACTTCTTCCTAGGCAGACCCGTAATGCACCTTAGTCTTGAGGACGGAAGAGAGTTCGAAATGGCGGGAGTAGAGCCTTACGTGCTACTTGCGCTCAATAAAATGCATGGGGAGGACGATTATCAGGGACTATTGAGGGACAGAAGAGCATCGATATTCGATCTACTGATGTCGATAGACCAGTTCAAGAAAGTCCTTAAGGAGCACGTAGAGTCTGTCACTATTGCTGACTTAAACAAGGAGTTCGGCACATATATTGCGTACATAAGGCTTAAGTTCGACGATATAATTATAGAAAAACCAATGATACCTAGCCATGCAATTTATTTGGC
>CAYRZA010000134.1:0-2394 GCA_964428675.1 uncultured Desulfurococcales archaeon
TACGTGCAGTCCTTCGTTGGGGAAGGAGGGAACGGTTACGTATTGGCCGCCTCTAGGGAGCAGAAGGGAGAGCCGAAGTACGCGCTGAAGGTCTTCAAGCTTTTTTCCTCGAGCGGCACCACGACTTTGACCAGGAGGAACTTCGTCGAGTTCATCAGGGAGGCCTCCACGCTTACCGGCGTAGTCCACAGGAACTTGGTTAGGGTTTTCGCAGTGTACTTAGATTCAGTAGCCATTTCAGAAATCCTCTCGGGCAACGTAGACACGTTCATTAACACTCCCCCGATGCTGGTCTTCGAGTACATGGCTGGGGGCAACTTGGCCGAAGCGGTGGCGAAGTACGGCCCCCTTTCCGACAGGGCTGTTCTTAACGTAGCTAAGTATATAGGCTCCGCCGTCAACTTCCTCCACTCGTTGGGCTTAGTTCACCTCGACATAAAGCCTTCCAACATATTCGTCTCCTCTCCACACTCGTCCAAGGAAGGTTTGGAGAAGCTATTAGCTAACGGCGACGTGAAGCTGGGCGATCTGGGATCTGCTACAAGGGAGGGGAGCAAGTTCTTCGCATTGACATTAGAGTACTCCTCCCCAGACCAAGTGGAGGCCGTCTTAACGGGGAAGGGGGCCTCGAAGAAGATGGACGTTTTCGCCTTCGGCGCCACTTTATATGCGCTGAGGAAGGGAACCCATTTCAACCCGCCAGAAGTCGTCAAGCTCTACGGCGAGGCCCTCGACAACTACGTCACTGGAGGAGTCGAGTGGCCGGAAAGCCTGAAGAGGGCCAAGGAGGAGTACGAGAGGTTCTGGCTCTCGCTTCCAGAGGACGACGAGCTTTCGAAGGCGATAAAGGAGATGACCAACCCTAACCCCGACAAGAGACCAGCGATCGCGAACGTGATAATTAAGGCTGACGAGCTGCTCTCAAGAAAGTAACTTCTTGAACACGTAAGGCAGTAATCCCCCCTCCTTGATGTACTTAACTTCTACGTTGGTCTCGACCCTGGCTATTCCATTGATCGTGGTTAAGCTGCCGTCGCTCCTCTTTATTTCGATCCTCAGCTCCTTCCTTGGAGTCAAATCCTTTATTCCCCTAATGGTAACCAGCTCGTCACCTTTCAGGTTCAGGGACTTCACGTCGTTCACCTGTATTGGCACTACCCCCATAGCTACCAGGTTGCTCCTGTGTATCCTCTCGAAGCTCTCAGCGATCACCGCCCTAACGCCCAAAAGCGCCGTGACCTTCGCGGCCCAGTCCCTCGAGCTCCCAGTACCGTACTGCTTGCCCGCGAATATAACTAACGGCACGCCCCTCCTCTTGTACTCCATGGCAGCCTCGTAAACGGTAACCACCCTCCCCTCTGGGAAAACCTTAGTGTAACCCCCCTCAACGTCCACCATTGAGTTCCTCAGCTTCGGGTTGGCGAAACCTCCCCTGAGCATCACCTCGTGGTTCCCCCTCCTCGCGCCGTAAGTGTTCAAGTCCTTCTCTCCCAACTCCCTCAAGTACTTCCCAGCTGGGGACTCGGGGTCTATTTTACCTGCGGGGGAAATGTGGTCAGTCGTTATCTTGTCCCCTAAAATCAGCAATATCCTGGCGTCAATTATGTCGTCCCCTTCCTTCACCTCGCTGAACCACGGGGGCATCCTTATGTAAGTGGACTTCTCGTCCCAGCTGAACACCTCCCCTTCAGGGGCCTTCAGGGCCTTCCACTTCTCATCTCCCTCGAGAATGTTAGAGTACTTCTTGACGTAGAGTTCAGGCCTCATAATCTCCCTGTACAGCTTCTTGACTTCCTCGCTGGAGGGCCACAAGTCCCTTAAGTAGACCGGTCTGCCGTTGGGGTCTAAGGCGATGGGCTCATTATATAGGTCAATGTCTATCCTCCCCGCCAAGGCGAACGCTATGACTAACGGCGGGGAAGCCAAGTAAGTCCCCTTGAGCAAGGGGTTTATCCTACCCTCGAAGTTCCTGTTCCCGCTTATTACGCCGAAGGCCTCAATGCCGTTCTCCCTTATGTCCTTTTCCACCTCGCTCGGTAAGGGCCCAGCGTTGCCTATGCAAGTCATACAGCCGAAGCCCACGACGTGGAACCCTAAGGCCTGCAAGTACGGAGTTAAGCCCAACAGGTCTAGGTATTCTGGGACCACTACTGAGCCGGGGGAGAAGCTGGTCTTGACGTAGTTAGGAACCCTGAGGCCGAACTGAACTGCTTTCTTAGCAAGGAGCGCCGCAGTTAATATTGCAGTCGGGTTCGACGTGTTAGTGCAACTGGTTATGGAAGCCAAGACCACAGCCCCGTCGCTTATCACCCTCCCCTTCCTCTTCTCCTTCCTCACAGGCACAGAATCCTTGAGGGACTTGAGCGAAACCCTCTCGTCGGGATTCCTGGGGCC
>CAYRZA010000135.1:0-2375 GCA_964428675.1 uncultured Desulfurococcales archaeon
CTAAGATGTACAAGGGGAAGTACATACTCAGGTTCGACGACACGGACCCCAAAGTAAAGGTACCCTTAGCTGAGGCATATGACTGGATTAGGGAGGACCTGAAGTGGTTGGGCGTCACAGTTCACGAGGAAGTTAGGGCGTCCGCGAGGCTGAAGATCTACTACGAGTACGCGAGGAAGCTGATCGAACTCGGAGGCGCTTATGTCGACACTTGCACGGAAGAGGAGTTCAGGGAGTACAGGGCAGCCAGGAAGCCCTGCCCGAACAGGTTGAAGAGCCCCGAGGAAAACCTGGAGATGTTTGACAAGATAATTTCATCTCCCCTCGACTTCACCCCCTTCGGTGGCAGGAAGCCGGTGATAAGGATAAAGACCGACCTCAACTCGCCAGACCCCTCTATGGTAGACTGGGTGATCTTAAGGATAATAGATAACCCTAACCACCCACTAGTCAAAGACACCTACCTATGGCCCACATATAACTTCGCCTCAGCCATCGACGATTATTTGCTGGGAACAACTCACATATTTAGAGGCAAGGAACACGAACAGAACACTCTAAAGCAGAAATGGGTGTACAGCTACTTTAACTGGAAGTACCCCTACGTCCAGAGCTTCGGGAGGCTCAAGCTGGAGGGCTTCATGATGAGCAAGTCCAAAATCAAGCTCATGTTGCAGAGGGGGTCAGAGAGGGATGACCCGAGGTTGCCCACCTTGGCCGGCTTAAGAAGGAGGGGAATTCTGCCCGAAACCATTAGGGAGGTGCTAATAGAGATTGGGATTAAGCCTAATGACGCCACAATAAGCTTCGCTAACCTAGCCGCCGTCAATAGGAAGATCTTAGACCCTATAGCGAAGCGCCTAATGTACGTTTACAATTATAGAGAGTATAAGCTCAATCTGAAGCAGCTAGGAGTGAACGAGTTAACCTTGAAAATTCCCTACGTGCCTGGTAAGGAGGGATACAGGGAAATAAAGGTTAAGGACGGCGACGTAATCGCCGTTAATTCGGACGACGCCTCAATGAAGAGGTTTAGGCTAATGGAACTATGTAACGCAGAGGTTAGGGGTGAAGAACTGGTCTGCACTTCTAAGTCCTTAGATGAGGCGAAGAAGGAGGGGCTTCAGATAGTCCAGTGGGTTAAGAAGGACGATGCGGTGAAGGTTAAAGTGTACAAAGTTGTAGGATCTGAGGACTTCCAGGTCCTTGACGGAATTGGTGAGAGGGAGTTCTCGAAGTTGAAGGTGGACGAAATAGTGCAGCTCATTAGGATTGGCTTCGCAAGAGTGGACTACATTTCTGAAGGCCAGGTCGAAATGGTGTTCTCACACGAGTAACAAACTTTTAACCCTAAGCGTTATCAAGACAGACGCGGGACGAACGGGGAGGATGAACGTATGTCCAAGCCGTCTTATGTAAAGTTCGATGTTCCCGAAGATTTGCAGCAGAAGGCCCTTGAGGCCTTAAAGAAAGCCAGGGAGACTGGAGGTAAGGTTAAGAAGGGTACAAACGAAACGACTAAGGCCGTCGAGAGGGGTCAGGCTAAACTGGTCCTAATTGCCATGGACGTGCAACCGGAAGAAATAGTAGCTCACTTACCCCTACTCTGCGATGAGAAGAAGGTACCATATGTATATATAAGCTCTAAGAAAGCGATCGGCGAGGCCGCAGGTCTCCAAGTCGCCGCCGCGTCAGCAGCGATACTAGATCCTGGAGGAGCTAAGGATCTGATGGACGAGGTAATCAGGAGGGTAAACGAAATAAGAGGTAAAAGCTAAAACTTTCGGCTTACTATCTCTATTTTAAAACTATAAAATTTTTCATGAAAGGCATAAGCGGTGTCATAGGAGGGGCGGTAGTACTACTGATTTTAATCGTTTTAGTGTCTATAGTCTTAGCGCTTATGCAGTACCTTTACGGCGTGCAACAACTCGAGGCTAAGCAGGCATTAGCGACGCTCTCGCAGCCCCACGTAGTGCAGGTTGACCCATTTTCAGTCGAGTCGTCAGGCCCGCTCAACGCTACCTACGTAATTTACCCCAACGGTGAAGTCGAGAAGGTAAACGAAATGGTCATGGGCATTCGCGACTTCCAGGGAATCCTTAACGGTAACCCTTGGGCTATAGTGGTCTTCTCCAACGGGCAGTACGTAAACATAACCTACAGTCCTACATCGCTTTTGGGCAACGGCTTACAGCCAGGTTCGTTAGTTCCCTACTATCCAGGCCAGATGTACCCTTGGAACATGTCATACATACAGAAGCTCCTAGAAGAGGGCACTTCTTACAACTTGCCACTAGTCCTCACACTGAAAGTGCCTGAGACTTACGATAATACCCTCTACCACGTAGTGGTGAATCCTTCCGATCCCGTGA
>CAYRZA010000136.1:0-2346 GCA_964428675.1 uncultured Desulfurococcales archaeon
TATTCGTCGACATCGATTACAAGAGCGCTAGTTATAAAGGAGTAGAGAGGATTGTCGTTGAGACCGAAAAGGACTTAGAGCTGGACGCCGTTGAGCTCAAGATAATTTCGGTCAAGGACGAGAAAGGGAACGAACTCCCCTTCACTTACGAGAGCAACAAGGTGAAAGTAAGGACGGGCAAGTACAGCGGTGTAATCCAAGTGGAGTTCGAGGGTAAGGTCAGGGAGAACTTAACCGGGCTCTATAAGGCCAGGGAGGGCAACCTGGTTTACTTCACCACTCAGTTCGAGTCAATTCACGCCAGGGAGTTCATCCCCTGCGTGGACGAGCCCAACAAGAAGGCGGTTTTCAAGCTTACAGTAAGGGTTGACAAGGACCTCGACGTGATCTCTAACATGCCAATAGAGAGCGTGAGGGAAGAAGGGGACAAAAAAGTAATAACTTTCCAGGAGACGCCGAGGATGTCGACGTACCTGCTCTACTTAGGCATAGGGAAGTTCGAGGAACTGAGGGACTCCTACAACGGAAAGCCTATAATAGTCGCAACTCCCCCAGGGAAGAGCCAGAGGGGGAAGTTCGCGATCGAAGTTGCTAAGAAAGTCCTCGCCTTCTACGAGAATTACTACGGTATTCCTTACGCTTTGCCCAAGCTCCACCTGATTTCCGTCCCTGAGTTCGCAGTGGGCGCAATGGAGAACTGGGGCGCAATAACCTTCAGGGAGACCGCCCTGTTGGCCGGGGAAGACTCCTCTGAGGCCCAAAAGAAGAGAGTCGCGGAAGTCGTAGCCCACGAAATAGCCCACCAGTGGTTCGGCAACCTAGTCACGATGGACTGGTGGGACGACCTGTGGCTTAACGAGAGCTTCGCCACCTTCATGAGCTACAAAGCGGTAGACGCGAACTTCAAGCAGTGGGACATGTGGGGAGACTTCATATCGAGCGAGACGGGCCCGGCGTTCTTCAGGGACTCCTTCAGCACTACCCATCCAATCCACGCGGAGATTAAGGACCCGAACGAGATAGAGCAGGTCTTCGACGACATAACTTACGGGAAGGGAGCTTCGATCCTCAGGATGATAGAGGCCTTCGTGGGGGAGGACAAGTTCAGGGACGGAGTGAGGCTCTACCTGAAGGAGCACACCTATGGGAACGCTAAGGCGAAGGACCTCTGGGACGCCATAGAGAGGGCTTCAGGGATTAGCGGAGTTTCAGACCTTATAGAGGACTGGATAACCTCCCCTGGCCACCCGGTAGTCCACGTCAGTGTGGACGGCTCGAAGATAAGGCTGAGGCAGGAGAGGTTCTGGATAGGCGAGAAGAGGGAGAACAGGGTCTACAAAATACCTCTGACCTTGGAAGTTAACGGGAAGAAGTTGAGCCTGATCTTCGACAGGGACGAAACTGTTATTGACGCGGGGAGCGAAGTTAAGAGCCTAAAGGTAAACCTTAACAGGACAGGTTTCTACAGGGTTCACTACGACGACTTGGACTTCTTCTTCTCCGCGAACCCCAACGGCTACGAGAAGTACGGCCTCATTGAGGACTACTTCAGGTTCTTCATGGCGGGGCTAATAACGAGGGACGACTACTTAGCCCTAGTCAAGAGGCTGTTCAACGACAGGGATTACTTAGTCGTCCAGAACTTGACGGGACAGCTGCTCCTCCTCTGGAGCCTGAACAGAGACCTCTACGGTCAGCTCCTGAGGGACTACGTGATGTCCCAACTGCCTTACTGGAAGTCGAAGAGGGACGAACTGGGGAGGATGACCTATGGTCAGGTGTTAGAAGCAGCAGCTTGGGCAGATGAGGGCTTCGCCAAGGGCTTGGGAGCTATGTTCGACTCCTACGACTCAGCTTTACCTGACGCGAAGCAGGCAATAGCCGTGGCCTACGCCTTAGCCTACGGCGAGACAGCCTACGATGACCTCCTCACCAAGTACAGGAAGTCAAACCTCGACGAGGACAGGGTTAGGTTACTGAACGCGTTGCTGTCTTTCAAGAACCCTGGGCTCGTGGTGAACACGCTCAGCCTAACCCTAACTGGAGAGGTGAAGAAGCAGGAAGCGATAAGGATAGTCGCGATGGCCTCCTTCAACCCCTACTCCAGGTACGAGGTATGGAAGTGGGTGAAGACCCACTTCGAGTTCTTGAGGAACATAGGCTCCGGTATAGGCACTTTGGGCAGGTCTTTGAGGATTGCAATACCGAGGTTCGCCATGGTGACAGACGAGGTCGAGAGGTTCTTCAGGGAGAACAGGTTCCCGGAAATGGACATAGAGATCAGGACTGGGCTAGAGATGATCCCGGCCTATAAGAGGCTTGCAGGCAAGTGACCGGTTTTTAACT
>CAYRZA010000137.1:0-2327 GCA_964428675.1 uncultured Desulfurococcales archaeon
TCTTGCCCTTCTCCATCGCGTCCTTATAATAGGCCAAGTGCTTGGGGTCTCCGACCACCAAGGTACCGTCAACGATGAGGCTCCTGACCTCCCACGAGCCCTTCCTCTCGTAGACGACTACAGCGGTTTTACCAGCCGAGAGCAACGAGATAAGGAGCGGGAACACAGTGCAGGAAGACACAAAATCCACCAAGCCCGAGAACTATTAAAGTGAGGGCACTTTTCCCCGGCAGGTTCCAGCCATTCCATTACGGGCATTTGGAAGTGGTAAAGTGGGCTCTGTCGAAGTGGGACGAAGTAATAATTCTGGTAGGCAGCGGGACAGAGAGCCACACGAGGATAAACCCGTTCACGGCCGGAGAGAGGATAGAGATGATAAAGAAGAGCCTGGACTGGGCCTCGATAGACCCAGCTAAGTACATAATCGTCCCGCTCATGGAGAACCTGGAGAGCCTCGTGTGGGCCTCCCTGGTACAGCTCGCCGTTCCTAAGTTCGACGTAATAGTGAGCGGTAACCCCCTAGTGAGAAAAGTGGGGGAGTCAGCTGGCTATAAGGTCGTCTTGCCGCCCCAGTTCAACAAGGAGAAGTGGAGCGCAACTCTGATCAGAAAGCTGATGATGGAGGGGAACGACTCCTGGCAGGATCTAGTTCCCCCTCCAGTGGCCGATTTTATAAAAGCGATTAAAGGGGTGGAGAGGTTAAGGGAAGTGTCTCAGAGTGATATGCCTTGAGCTCCGAGTTGGCTAATTTAGCTAAGAGGATGAAGGAGATAGGGGACCAATATGAAGAGCTGTACAACGCCGTCCTAAACGAGCTCTTCAAGCTGATCCCGGACTGTCAAGCGCTTCACTTCGATGACAGCCTTTTGCCGGTATACGCAGTCTCGGCCCTGAAGACTAAGGGGCTCTTGGCCTTCCCGTACAAGTGTAGGGGTCTAGTGGGGTACGTGGTGATTACCGAAGAGGGGCATCTCCTCTTCGAGGACATGGAGGGCGACGTTTTCAGGCTCACTTAAAAGCTTGGGTCGGTACTTGGCGTAATGCCCTCAGCGTTCGGGAAGAAAGTTGTGGCCTCCCAGAACTACGTCGCGAGCTACTACGGCTTTAAGGTGTTAGAACAAGGGGGGAACGCTTTCGACGCCGCCGTTACGATGAGTGCAGTACTGTCCGTAGTCCTACCGCACACTAGCGGCCTGGGAGGTGACGCCTTTTTGATGGCCAAGACCCCCGAGGGGATGGTGGCGTACAACGCTTCGGGCTACTCGCCGAAGAACCTCTTCGTCAGGGAGATCAAGGGGCCTAGGGACCCCAACTCGGTTCTCGTGCCCGGCTTAGTCGACCTATGGAAGTGGGTCGAGAGGAAGTTTATGAGTATCAGCCTCGAGGAGGCGTTGAGACCAGCAATAAAGCTCGCAACCGAGGGGTTCACCGTCGGGAGGGCCCTGAGGAACGCCGTAGTCAACGCCAGGGACATGCCGGAGAGCTGGAAGAAGGTCTACGGCAATCTGGAGTTAGGGGAGAGGGTTAGGCTCAGGGAAATGGGGGAGGTACTGAAGGTAGTAGCGAGGAACCCGGACGACTTTTACAAGGGTGACTTAGCCAGGGAATTGGTGGACGGCCTCAAGGCGCAGGGAGTCCCCATGGATTATTCGGACTTCGCGGAGTTCTCCGGATTCGAAGTAAGGCCCATAACCGCTACTTACAAGGACTTCACCCTTTACGAGCTCCCACCGAACAGCCAGGGGGTGACTAGCCTAGAAGTTCTGCTGATGATCGAGGAGAGCGGGATAAACAATAAGCCCTTTAACAGCCTAGAGAGGATCAACGAGCACCTCAAGATTTACGGTTTAGCTTATGAGGATAGGAACGCCTACGTCGCCGACCCGAGGTACGCTACGGACTACCAAGTCCTGCTCGACAGGGAGTACATCAGGAACAGACTTTTACAGTCGGGAATCATTCCTAAAAATCTGGTCGGGAAGGACACCACTTTCTTGGTCGCGGGTGACGGGGAGAACGAGGTCGCCCTGATTCAGTCGCTCTTCCACAACTTCGGCTCTGGAATAGTGGTGAAGCAAATACCGTTCAACAGCAGGGGGGTCGGGTTCACCTACGGCAGGAACAAGCCCGAGCCCAGAAAAAGGCCCCTTCACACCTTGTCGATACTCATGGCCGAGAGGCCCGGAGAAACGGTGATAGTAGGGTGCAGTGCCGGCGACTTAAGGCCTCAGGTTCAAACTCAGGTCTTCGAGTATTACGCAGACTACATGCTCGAACTGGACGAGGCCGTTTCGGCCCCTAGGTTCGTCCTAGACGGAGCGAAGTTC
>CAYRZA010000138.1:0-2326 GCA_964428675.1 uncultured Desulfurococcales archaeon
ATATGGCCGTGATTGAAGTGGGCAGGATCGTCGTGAAGACCAGGGGCAGGGAGGCAGGTAAGAAAGCTGTAGTTGTCGATATCGTTGACGACAACTTCGTGCTCATTACCGGGCCCAAGAGCGTTACTGGAGTAAAGAGGAGGAAAGTCAACATACTTCATATAGAACCAACCGACAAGAAAATAGACATCCCCAAGGGAGCTGACGACAAGACCGTTGAGGACAAGCTCAAGGCTGAAAACCTCATCGACTACATGAAGCAGGAAGTTAAAGTAGTCCTCCCTAAGAAGTGAAGTGGGGTTAAATGTACGATTTCATTTACGAAATAGACCGTTTTTGTGGTTATAGGAATGAGTGGAAAGTGTTAATGGACGAAGAAACGGATGATAAGTACGGCCTTTACCCTGACAAGAGACCAACGGAGATCCTGATAAAGAACGGAGTTATTAACTTAGATAAGCCGCCTGGCCCCACGAGCCACGAAGTGGCGTTCTGGATAAAGCAAATGCTTGGCCTTAAGAAGGTCGGCCACGGGGGGACCCTAGAGCCCCTTTAGGGGCGGGGAGACCCCAAGGTAACTGGAGTGTTGCCAATAGGCCTGGAGAACGCGACGAAACTAATGAGCTACGTCACTAAGTCGAGCAAGGAATACGTCTGCGTCATGCAAGTTCACTGTGACTTCGACGTTGAGGAACTGAAGAGAATAGTCTCGCAGTTCGTTGGGGAAATCTACCAGAAGCCACCAGTCAGGTCTTCCGTGAAGAGGAGGGTGAGGAAGAGAAAAATTTACAGCATTGAGCTCCTCGAGACCTCGGGCAGGTTTGCCTTACTTAAGGTCTCCTCGGAGCCTGGGACTTACATGAGGAAGCTGTGTCACGACGTGGGCGTAATTCTGGGCTGCGGGTCCCACATGAGGGAACTGAGAAGGACTAGGTCAGGAGCGTTCAACGAAAGTAATAACTTAGTAACGTTGCAAGAGCTTTCCGAGGCGGTTTACCTGTGGAAGAATTGCAAAGACGACAGCGACCTTAGGAAGGTAATAATGCCAATGGAGTTCGCGGTCTGCGGCATGCCGAAAATAGTGGTATCCGACGGGGCGGTTAACGCGTTAGCTTACGGGGCGTCCTTGAACTTGCCCGGAGTAGTGGCTTACCAGAGCTTCAAGGCGAACGATACGGTCGCGCTGTTGACTTTAAAGGGGGAGCTCATTGCGATAGGGCAGGCCTTGGTCGATAGCGACAAAATAGAGAAGATGAAGAAGGGGCCAGTAGCGCGCCCGATGAGAGTCCTTATAGCCAGGGACTTATATCCCAAGTCGTGGACGAGCCAGAAAGAGTAGAAAAGACGAGCGAGAGGATAACGGTCTCAGATGTGGTCGACGGCATCCCCTTGTCTTTAGTTTCGAGTAGTGGCGTTTTCTCTAAGAAAAGACTCGACCTAGGGACTAAGGTGTTGTTAGAGAGTATAGACTTGCCTAATGAGGGAATTGTCGCCGACGTGGGCTGCGGCTACGGACCTATAGGGATCTTCGTAGCCCTGAAGAACCCCAAACTCAAGGTTTACATGATAGACTCCAACGAAAAGGCCGTGGTTTTGGCTAGGGAGAACGTAAAGAGGTACAAACTAGAGGACAGGGTCACAGTCCTTAAGGGTGACGTCCTCTCTCCCGTACCGCCGGAAATAACGTTAGACGCAATTTACTCTAATCCGCCTCTGAGCGCCGGACTCGAGTTCTTAATTAAGCTCTCTGAACAGGCTTACGAGAGGCTCAAGCCCGGCGGGCTCATCGAAATAGTGGTTTACAAGGGGGAGAAGAACGCCCTTAGGGAGCTAGGGAAACACTTCGAAGTTTCGGTGAAGAAGAGGAGCAAGGGCTATTCCGTGCTTAAGGGGATAAAGCGCGGGTAAGAAATAAAGGGGTCGAGGGAAATCCTTATCCTGCCGGGGTGCCCGAGCGGTTAAGGGGGCGGCCTTGAGAGCCGCTGGGGCTATGCCCCCGCGCGGGTTCGAATCCCGCCCCCGGCGTGTGCCCTAAAACTATCATAAGGGTCGCGTTCATGACAATAATCACGTATTCTGGACTAGGCCCTTAATTTTCCATTCATTGGGTATGTGAACTTTGAACGGGCTTGACTCCTCCTATGTGGTAATAATCACATCAGTGTCAACTTACTTAATTCTATTACATGAATCCCTCAGCTTATGTAAATATTATTTGTTTTTTTCCAAATATGATCAAACAAGGCACATGCAGTTGTGAAGTTCCTTTTCAGGTTTTATATGCGGGGGGTGGGATTTGAACCCACGCAGGCCTACGCCAGCGGAG
>CAYRZA010000139.1:0-2307 GCA_964428675.1 uncultured Desulfurococcales archaeon
TTCTACATAGTAATAATGGGGATAGCGATTTCGCCTCCCCACCAGGAGGCCTTGAGGAAGTTAAACCAAGAGCAGAGGGCCGACTTCCTCATAGACCTCCAAACGGAGCTACTGAAGTTCGAGGTGGACATGGCATTCGTCCCGCCTGGACAAGAAATCCCACAAGCTATTCAGGTGAGCAGAGTGGTCTTCGCGGAAGACCTGGACATAGGGAAGTTCTTCGACGCCTATTACAAGGTCAGGAACGCCGGGCTTTATGTAATGCTCGCTTTCAATAAGAAGTTCAAGGCTCAGAATTCTTCTGGGAGACTTTACATGTAGGACTTTTAACTGACCGTGAGGTTAGCGTAATTATATGAGTCAAGACAATTTGAACTATTTGTTCTCTGCTTCATCAATAGCTGTAATAGGAGCGTCGAGACATAAGGAGAAGGTTGGGAACGTAGTCTTCAGGAACCTCTTGTCTACCTTCAGGGGGAAGCTTTACCCGGTAAACAACAAGGCCGAGGACGTCGAGGGGGTTAAGGCTTACAAGTCCGTCAAGGAGGTTCCAGGCGACGTTGACTTGGCGGTGATCACAGTCCCCAGGGACTTCGTCCCCCAGGTACTCGAGGAGAGCGGGGAGAAGGGAGTGAAGGCCGTAATAGTGATAACTGCCGGGTTCAAGGAGGTTGGGGAAGAGAAGCTTGAGGAGGAAATAGTGGGCATAGCCAGAAAGCACGGCATGAGGCTCCTCGGCCCAAACACTTTCGGAATAATTACTCCGGAGTACAACGCTACCTTCGCCTTCACTGACGTGAAGAGGGGTAACATAGGTTTAGTAGTCCAGAGCGGGGGCCTAGGGGTCTACATGCTGGACTGGGCGAGGAAGTCGAGGATGGGGATAAGCTACATGGTGAGCCTGGGGAACCAGGCAGACGTCAAGGAGTACGAGGTCATAGACTTCCTCTCCAAGGACACGGCAACTAAGGCGATCTTCGTTTATTTGGAGGGAGTTTCCGACGGGGAGAAGTTCCTCGACAGGGTCACTGAGGCCTCAATGAGGAAGCCCGTGGTTTTCCTAAAGGGCGGGAAGACCTCTCAGGGGGCTTCAGCCGCCAAAACGCACACCGGGAGCCTCTCGGGAAGTTATGAGGTCTTCAAGGCGGCTGCCAGGACTGCAGGAGCGATTGTCGTGGAGGACCTGAGGGAGTTCTTGAACCTAGCAAAGCTGATGGAGTACAACGAGCCCCTGAGGGAGGACGTTTTAATAGTCACCAACTCAGGGGGCCACGGAGTGCTGACTGCAGACGAGGTCGCCAGGTCTGGACTCAAATTGATAGAATTGCCCAGCTACGTCAAGGACGAGCTGAGGAAGATCCTACCTCCCACGAGCGTGCCCCACAACCCGCTCGATTTGACCGGGGACGCGACGAGGGATAGGTACAACGCCGCCCTGAAAATTGTTGCTGACCTCGACAGCACTAAGATAGTTTTGGTTCAGTCACTTCCGTTCATTTCCAGCGCCGAGGTTGCCAGGAGCGTCTCGTTCTACAAGGGGAAGGGAGTTATAGGCGTTACAATGGGCCTTGACGAGGACATCGCCATGAGGGTCTTGGAGAGCGCCGGAGTACCGGGCTTCTTCTTCCCGGAAGACGCAATAAGGGCGATAAGCTACTTAGTTAAGAGGCCAACGCCCAGGAGGAAGATCAGGACTAAGCAGCCCATAGCGGCGGCGAGCGAGCTCATCAAGGGGAAGAAGTCCCTCAGGGACTTCGAGGCCATGAAGCTCATGGAGATTTACGGAATAAAGACGCCGAAGTGGGGAATAGCTGAGAGCGAGGAGGAGGCCCAGAGGGTCGCTGACGGCATAGGCTATCCTGTCGTCATGAAGATATCGCCAGAGGAGCCAGTTCACAAGACGGAGCTGAAGGGGGTGGTAGTGAACGTCACCAAGGACCAGGTTAAGGAAGTGTACAGAAGGCTCTCAGCGATAACTAAAAGGGTCATGATACAGGAGCAACTATCAGGCCTGGAGGTCTTCGTGGGTGGAATTAAGGACCCGATATTCGGCCACTTGGTCGTCGTGGGCCCAGGAGGCATTTACGTCGACGTGCTCAAGATGGTCAGCTACGGGATAGCCCCGGTGTACGAGGACGAGGCTTACGAAATGCTGAAGGAGAGCAAGGTTTATGACATGCTGAAGGCCAGGAAGAGGGGCTACGACGAGTACTCCCTCATAAGGACGATAGTCACGGTGTCGAGGATGATAATTGACCTCGACATTAAGGAGATGGACATAAACCCCCTGTTCGTTAACGAGAACGG
>CAYRZA010000140.1:0-2276 GCA_964428675.1 uncultured Desulfurococcales archaeon
GGTTGGCTAGGTTCCACTTGCGTCGACGAGTGGCAAATAGCGGCAATGGAGGGAGCTGCGGCTTTCATGTTCGTCTTCACAGGTAGCAGGTGGCTTTCTATAGACCAGTTCCTGGCCAAGAAGTGGAAGGGGATCAAAATAGGGAAGTACTACATAGCCCCGTGGTGATGGGTATGGACGTGAAGGTAATCTTGGCGTTATTGGCAATGCTGTTCGCTACGGGCGTCACTTTCGGGCTGTACCAAATAAACTTCCAAGGCTTCACGCACTTAACGAACTATTCCAAGACCCCCGCGTACTCCCTGGCGGGCACTAGGCTTTTCGAGAACGGTACTCTGTTCCTCCAGATCTCCAGGACTGCGGGACCCGACACATACGGGGGATTCATCGTTCTGGTACAAGTCCTGTACCCCAACGGCACATTGCTCTACCAGTGGACGGGACAGCAGCTGGGCATGTTGCCGGAAAGCCACATAATTAACGAGTTCTCCCTACATCCAGTTAAGCCAATAAGGATTGGCAACTACGGCGTGGGCCTGTTAGTCCCCTTGGGGCAGAACGCCACCGTAATATTACAAATACCGCATTCGATAAGCCCCGGGACTTATATAGTGAGGGTCTGGGACGCTGACGGTCAGGACCAGGCTTACGGAATTAAGTTCCAGATCGAGGTCCAAGTGACGCAATAAAAATTGAAAATTTTCTCTTTTTTCTTTATATTTTCCTCCTTATTGCACGGGGTAAACCTTCACCGCCGTTGACTTATAGAACGGTATCCTCGTCTCCGGGTCGGCTATGTCGCAAACCACGTAGTTCACCAGGTCTGAAGAGTTAACCATGAACGCGTGGCCCTCCTTCAGTTCGTTACTCGCCTTAGCCTTCACCTTAACCCTACCGCAGGCGCTCTCGACTATCACTTCCTGCCCTTCCTTAATCCCCAACCTCTCCATGTCCTTCGGGTTCAAGTAGACCGCTTCCTCCGGCTTCCCCATGAAGAGGCTCAAGGTGTTGGTGTTGTAATGGGTCACGACCCTGCCGGTAATCAATATTAAACCTTCTCCCCTCCTCTCCAGCTTCCTGTATTCCACCGGCCTGAAGTGGGCGAAGCCGTCAGGTGTAAGGAACTTCTCCTTGTAGAGCACCTTCTCGTTAGCTGGGTACCTGCTGTCCTTCGAGTGGTCCATGACCTCGCTCAGCTGTAAGTTCCTGTAGAACGGAACCACTTCCTTCATCTCCTCGAAGACCTCCTTGGGGTCCTTACTAACCCTTAACCCGAGCCTTTCAGCTAGGTCGGCCAAGACCTCTAAGGTCTGCCTTGCCTCCCCCGGCGGGTTCACGGCCTTGAACCTCCACTTCACTAACCTGTCGAGCGAGACGACGGAGCCCTCGCTCTCCGCCCACATGGCGACAGGCAGGACGTAATGGGCGAACTTCGCCGTATCCGTCATGTAAGCGTCGAGCACCACCAGTAATTCCAACTTCCTCAGCTTCTCCATCACTTTAGCCTTATTGGGCAGGCTGTGGGCAACGTTGAAGTTTATCAATATGACGGCCCTGATCTCGTTCTCCGAAAGGAAGGCGTCGGTTACCGTAAGTCCCGGCTCCGTCGGGACTCGGAACCCCCATATCTCGCTCAAAGCCCTAGCGTTCTCCTCGTTCATGGGGCCGTTGGGCAGAACCCACGGCTTCAAAAGGTCTCCAGACCCCTGGACGTTGGACTGCCCCCTGTAGACTATCGGCCCGGCGCCCTCGAAACCGACGTTTCCGGTAAGCAACATCAAGTTCAGGTAGGCCCTTACGGCGTTAACCCCTCCGCCCTCGCTCAGTCCCAAACCCCAGGAGAATATCACCCCCTTCTGCGAGATGAGCTTGGCGAACTCGACTATCTTCTCCTTCGGAATCCCTGTGACCCTTTCCGCCTCATCAATCGTGTACTTCGACACTACCTTAGCGTAGTCCTCGAACCCCTTAGTCCTCGTCTTGACGAACTCCTCGTCGTAGAGGCCGTTCTGTATTAAATAGTTCCCCACGGCGTTGTAAAGGTAGACGTCAGTCCCCTGGTTTACCTGCAGGAACAGGTCGGCGAACCTCGCGGTCTTCGTGAACCTCGGGTCTATTACTACTACTTTGGCTCCCCTCTTCTTTGCCTCGAGTAAGTAGTCAGTAATGACGGGGTGGCTCTCCGTTATTTGTTCCCCAGCAATTACGATTACCTTAGCGTTAAGGAACTCCTCAACCGAAGTCCCGGAACCCCCGAGGCCCACGACTTCCTTTAA
>CAYRZA010000141.1:0-2264 GCA_964428675.1 uncultured Desulfurococcales archaeon
ACCCAGTCGTAGCCCGCCTCCTTGGCCTCTTCATATAACATGTCCAACATGGTGCTTCCCAAGCCGTGGCCCTGCAACTCCTGCATTACCGCTATCCTGACAACCCTTAATCCCCTCATCTCGCCGAACTCCCTGAGCCTCACGTGCTTTATCAGTCTGTCTGGAATTAGGTCGCCGTCGAAAGTCCCTCCCTGAAGGGCGAAGTCTATGAGCCCTGCGGGAAGTCCTCCCTCCTCGCTCACCTGCATTGCCCCAACTGCAGTCCTGTCGGCGAAGATCGCCTTGATGGAGTGATGAACTCCGTCAGCCATTATCATCAGGTCGTTGGGGTTGTTCCTATAGTGGGCTGACACCATTATTCCATAGACCTGCCTGAGCAGGTAATCGTCGCTGAACAGTGTCGCCTTATCCAAGGTCTCATACGTGAGGAAGTCAAGGGATTCGGACGGCTCCTCGGGCTCTGCGTCGAGGAGGAGGGAGTCGTAGAGCCACTTCTCTATGGGGTCACCGAGGGCGTACCTCAGAGGCGTGGTCATCTCGGCCCACTTGACCCCGATTTTCTTTTCCTTCAGGAGCTTGGAGAGGTACCGCAGGAACGTCTTGCCAGAGCCCTCATAGCCGTGGACTGTGGTTACCAGGACTACCTTCCTCCAGGAGCTGAGGGCTTCCTCTATGTAGTTTAGGCCGATCGCTGCGGCCTCGTCGATCACTAAAAGGTCTGCCTCGTCCTCGAGCGTGGTCTCAGGTGGTTCCCAATAGAACTTGAACCCTTCACCCCTTATCGAGCTTATCGCGTTGTTAGCCCCCCTCTGAACCCTGAACGGGATGTTTAAGGCCTGAAGCCCCCTCATGAGGAACTCCATTACCTGCGATGCCCCGAGGATGGAGGGCGAAGTTATGGCGACTGAGAACCCCTTCTCCCTTTCCAACCTGTCCTTCAGGAGGCCGGCGAGGGCCAGTCCGGTAATAGCTGACTTTCCCCTGCCTCTAGCTGCAGTGACAGCTAGGACTCTTTTCCCCGTGCCCACCATGAACCTGAAGGCCTCAAGCGTCGCGTTCTGGTCGGGGGTCATGCAGAGGTTGTGGAGTTCCAGCGGCATGAACCTCTTTTCCGGGATTTTAGGTCCTGGGACGGGCTTGAGCTTCCCCTTGAACGGGTTCGCTAAGATCTCTCCCTTAATGACCCCGAAGACCGCCTCGTGTTCCCTAACCTTCCTCCTGAACCTGTCCTCGTAATGGGACTCAATTCTCCCGTTCCTGACTATCGACTGCCTGTACTTCTTGTCCTTCGTTATGTCGTCTGAAACGAGGACCACGAGGCCTCCTCCCCTGACCAAGTCCACCAGCCTGCCGACGAAGTTGGGCTCGAAGTTGTCGAGCGAGTCGATTACTACAGAGTCAAAAGTATACCCCAAGAACTTCTCGCTCTCCAAGTAATCTATTAGGACTAAGTTCGGGAATAGCTCCTTCACTTTAGAAATCAGGACCTGGCTCCTCTCGCTCCAGGGGTGGTAAGCGTAAGCGACGGAAGCGTTGGGATTCAAACCCTTGAAGACCTGAAGGCCTTCAATTAAGTGTTTCTCGTAGTCGTCGCTCTCGATGTAGAGCAAGTTCCTGTAGTACCTCTCCTTTCCGTCCGCTAGGGACTCCTTCAACAGCTCGATCATGTCAGATCCCGTACTTCTTCCTGAGGGCCTCCTCTACGTCTATTCCTAATAGGTTTGCGACCGAAAGGGTCCAGGCTATTACGTCAGCTATTTCCTCCTCACATGCCTTGAGGTCGTTACTGAGGAGGGCCTCCGCCAGCTCGCCGACCTCCTCGACGAGCCACGTGAAGGTAGCGAAGAGTCCCCTCTTGCTGTCGCTCTCGTAGTACAGCTCCTTCATCTTCCTCTGTATTTCCCTAAGCTCCACGCAGGGGAATGCTCAGCCTCAATAATAAGGTAATCCCACTTCCCTCCTGAGCAACCTCACGTCCTCCTTTTCGAGTTTCACGCTGAGCTTGAACTCCTCCCTGAACTGCTTGTCCACGAATACCACCTCTATTTTCCCAGCTTTCGTTACCTTGTCAACGAACTCCTTGTCTATGAAGTACTCCAAAACTAAGGGGTTCTGCGGATCGTCCTTAATTATGTTCCTCAAGAGCGGCTGTCCCGACTCCCTGTCCACCTCGAGGTCAACCGGAGGGTCTGGAACCTTGGGGTAGTCCTCAGTGACGCAGACTACTATCGACTCGCAACAGACCCCGCACTGACCTTCGCCTA
>CAYRZA010000142.1:0-2233 GCA_964428675.1 uncultured Desulfurococcales archaeon
ACGATACTTGTTCCGTGCTCATAATAACCACTTTGGGCTTCACGGAATCCTTCGCCTTAAGGGGCCTACTGAAGAGGGGAATAAAGGAGAACGATAAGGTCGTGGTCATCAGGCCCAGTGACAGGGAGGAGAGGGCCGACCAGGCCTATGAGGCCTTCAAGCTCACCCTCCAGAGGCTGGGCTACAGGGAGCCTATAGAAATAAGGGTAAACGTGAGCGACTTCGAGGGGACTGTAGCTCAAATAGCCGCGAAGCTCGAGGAGCTTCATGACGGTGAGGGAATTTACGCCAACCTTTCCGGCGGGATGAGGCTTTTGATCCTCGAAGTGCTTTTGGGGATCATTCACTCGGGGATTAAGGCCGAAATAGAGGTCTTCTCCGAGGACGGTAAGGCCAGCGTTACGTTCACCCCTTCGGTCTTCCAAAGGCCTGACGTCAGGATTGACGAGCTTGAAGTCCTGTGGGCCTTCAGCAGGACCCTTTCGGTAACGGAGGCCTCGGAGCTGATAAGCTATCCAAAGAGCAACGTCTCCAGGAAGCTGAAGAACTTGAGGGAAATGGGACTAGTAAGCGATAATAAGCTAACTACCTTAGGCAAAATCTACCTTAAGTACTACGAGTTCACTAGAATTGCGAGGGCCTTCAGTCCCCAGGAGAAAGAGAAGGAACAGTAAAGCTCAGCCCTGCACGAACTTCCAGCACCTCACCAGGTTGCCGTCAAAGTTGAACAAAGGCGGCACAGACGACACGCACATCCTCCTCAACTCCCTGTCCCTGTGCCAACAGTAAGGATGGAACGGACAGCCGAAGTCCGCCGGCTCCCCCACTTGAACCACGTTTATTTTCTCGAGCCTGTTCCCTATTTCGAGCCTCGCCCTGCTCAAGACCTCCGAGTAGGGGTGATACACCCTCTCTCCCCACGCGATCTCCATGACCCTCCCGCCGTAAATTACCACCCTGCTGTCGCAAACCTCGTGGAACCTGAAGGTGCCTGTGAACATGACTAGCGTCGCCTTCAGCAAGTTCACGGCCTTGACCAAGTCCTTCACAGCCTTAGTCCTGAACTGCTCCTCTATTACGTCGACGAAGTCCTCCGCTATTACGAACTTCGTCTCGCCGTAGAACAGTTGCAATAACTCCAGTTTGAACTTTCCGATTTCGCTGAGGTCCTTAACCCTCTTCTCCTTATCTATTCCCATGACCTCCGCCCAGACTTCGTTGCCCCTTCCGAACTTCCTCTCGTAGAGCTTGAGCAAATCCCTAACCTTCAGTTCCGCGTCAAGTCTATCCCTCGGGATCAGCCTTATGTACTTCTTTGGGTTCCTCACGTTGAACCTCAATTCCCCCTCCCTGGGCTTCTCCTCTAACGTCAGGAACCTCGAAAGCTCCTCCTTGTCCTCGTCCCACTCGCCAATCACGCAGGTTATCCCCGAAGCCGTGAAGCTCACTTCCTTCAAGGACTTCCCGCTGACTCCGACAAGCTCAATTACTGGCCTCCCCATGGGTAAAGGTTGCACCACACCACTCCACCTCCATACCTGAACGCTTTCGGCTTCCTCTCGCTGCACTTAGGGGTGGCGAACCTGCACGTGCTACTGTAAACGCACCCCTTCCCCGGTTCGCCTTCGGTCACCAGGCCGCTTAGGTAGTCTATAGTGTACGGATGCATGGGGCTCCTGAGCACGTCAGGCCCCTCCTCAACGACCTCTCCCTTATAAATAACGTAAACGTAATCGACGAGCCTCGAGATGACGGCCGGATCGTTGTCGAACACTACAAGCTTAGACCTATAGGAGCTTATCGCGTCGATTATTGAGTTCAGCAGGTAAATCCTGTTCAGTTCGCTGAGCCCGTACTCTATGTCCTCAATGAAAACGTGTTCAGGCTCAGTGAAAATGGCCAAGGCTAACGCCACCCTCTTGAGCCTAAGGGGGGAGAGCTGGTGGGGATAGTAATAAAGGACTTCCTCCTTTTCGCCGACCGCTCTCAAGGCCTCCTTGGCCAGCTCTATGGCGAAAGAGGAGTCCCCCATGCCGTGGCTTACCACGATCTCTACGAAGTGAGACGCAACGTCGTAGATCGGGTTAAACATGGCTTTCGGGTCGTAGGTCATAAGGCTCATCTTAGTCCACAGTAAGCCGTTGAACTCTTCGGGCTTGAGCTTCGTAATGTCTACCCCGTCGACGAGTACTTTGCCCTCAGCGTTGATCAGCCCAAAAGTGGCCTTCACTAT
>CAYRZA010000143.1:0-2179 GCA_964428675.1 uncultured Desulfurococcales archaeon
GTACCCTTCAAAGACCTGAGCATTTGCTTCTCGAGGAGTCTTAGCTCCAAGTCCTTTTCCCTGCTCTCCGCAACTATGGTGTTCCAGAACGAGGAAACGCTCACTCCAATTAGACCCGAAGTAACCGCGGTCATTAAGTCCCTGAGGCTCACCGCATTGCTTACAGCAAGAATTATGGAAAGGCTAACCACGAGACCGTCGAAAGCCCCAAGTACTAGATATCTCCTTATCTGTCCCTTGTTCTCCGAGATCGCGAGCTTAACATAATCCCTTAGGGACACTTCGCCGGGCAAATAATACGAAGGAGTGACTAATTAGGTTACTCCTCGACCTCCTGATAACCTTTTTAACGGTCAAAGCTTTGGGAACGACGTGGCCAGAACGGTTCTACTGTTATTGGCCCTCTTAGTAATAGCTATCACGCTGGCCGGAGTTTACTACGCTCATCAGTCTTACAGGACGACCATAACGGTAAAGGCCATAGGAGGTCAGGAAAAGGACGGCCTTTACGTGCTTTACGTTCAGGAAATAGTGAACTACGGTCCCTTCGGAGGCGAAAAGCCATTAGCCGACGCACCTATTTGGCTCTACTCAGGAACTGCACAGAACCACACTTTCTACGCCCTCAACATAACTAATGGAAGCGGAATAGCGACGTTTTACGTTAAGCCCGGGCAGTACTACATTTTATTTAACACCTTCAAAATCGGTTATGAGGTACAGGTGAACGGGAATACCATGGTGGTCTTGAACGTGGCTTACTTGGACAGGAGGTTCGCCCCGTGATGTGAACGGGAGTACGACTGAGACGTGATGAAGTGGTCCTTCGCTGAAGGCTAATAACCCGCCTTTCGGAAGTCATTATGATGTCAGTGAAAATAGACGTGGTCAGGATAGAAATACCTGAGGGGACCAACGTAATAGTAGGCCAGTCCCACTTCATAAAGACCGTAGAGGACCTGTACGAGACCCTGGCCTCCTCGAGCCCCCACCTCAAGTTCGGCATAGCGTTCTGCGAGGCCAGCGGGAAGAGGCTAGTCAGGTGGGACGGGAACGACGAGGATTTGATAAAGATGGCACAAAAGGCCTGCCTGTCAATAGGTGCGGGTCACGTGTTCGTTATATACATAAAGAACGGTTACCCGATAAACGTCCTCAACAGGATAAAGAACGTTGAGGAAGTGGTGAGGATATTCGCAGCTACCGCCAACCCGCTTCAAGTACTGGTCGCTGAGACCGACCAGGGCAGGGGAGTTATCGGTGTGGTAGACGGCTATACCCCCCTGGGAATAGAGGGGGAGAACGAGATAAAGGAGAGGAAGGAATTCCTCAGGAAGATAGGTTATAAGAGGTGAATTTTTTCCTTCATTGCCGAACTTAACCCGTGGAGGCCTTCGTTAAGTACTTTGAGGACAACGAGGAGGAGGACTACGAGACAAAGGAAGTCCTCCCCATGGAGAAGGCAGTTGAAGTCCTCGTGAGCCTCATAAAGGGTAGCGACCTCACCGACGTGGACGCAATAGACGTTTACTTCAGCGAGGTCGAAATAGAGCAGACCAAGGAGGAGAGGGACGCAATAATAGTCGACTTCATCCCGTTGAACGGCAAGGATAAGGTTTACCTGATTTACGTTGAGGACTTCGACGAGTACATGTGGGGCGAAATAGCCAATAAGCTCTCCGAGCTAACCAAGGAACTCCCGTTGAACGTCTGCGATGAAGGGGAGCTCTTCGTCTCGCTTTGCAAGGTTTATTAAGGTTTATTACGAGCGGTGCAGAACATAAATCGTGTCCAAGGAGGCAGTGCTCTACAGGAAAGAAGGTAACAGGGTGAGGTGTTTAGCCTGCGCCAGGAAGTGCCTTATAGGCGAAGGGCAAATAGGCTTCTGCGGGGTTAGGAGCGTAAGGGGCGGCAAGCTCTACCTTGACGTCTACGGAAAGGTGGCCGCGATCCACGTGGATCCGATAGAGAAGAAGCCCCTGATGCACTTCTATCCGGGAAGCAAAGTCCTTTCGTTCGGCACTTTCGGCTGCAACTGGATGTGCATGTACTGCCAGAACTACGACTTGAGCCAGAGGAGGAGACCTGAGGGATACGAGATAACTCCTGAAGAGATGGTGGACTTGGCCATAGCCCACGAGGCTGACGGAATAACTTACACTTATAACGAGCCCGCCAT
>CAYRZA010000144.1:0-2128 GCA_964428675.1 uncultured Desulfurococcales archaeon
TAGTGCTGATGAACCCCCCGTTCGGTACAGTCAAGAGAGGAACGGACAAGACTTTCCTGATTGTGGCTTTCGGACTAGCGAGGGACGCGGTCTACTCAATACACATTTTATCTGAGGCTACAGAGGCGCTTTTCAAGAGAATAGCAACGCATTTCGGGTTCAGCGTTGAGACCCTGGTGGCGAACTACAGAATGCCAATGGAATACCCATGGCACAAGAAGAAGTTTCACAAGATGCCCGTTAATGTGTATAGATTTAAGAAAATACTGCAATAGATTTTAAGAATTTAATTACACCTCTACCGTTCGGCTCATCGAGTACAATGTCTGCCATGGCCTTTATTTGGTCAATGGCGTTCTTCACGGCAACCCTAACGTCGGCTATCTCGAAGAGCTTGACGTCGTTCTCGCTGTCCCCTATAGCGTAAACCTTGCCCTTAAAGCCTAGCATCTCTAACGCCTTTTTCACCCCACTGCCCTTATTCACTCCTCTCGGTAATATCATCAAGTCCTGCCTGTTCCATTCCAGGTCGCCTAAATCCCTGAGCAACTTCTCCAGCATCGGCTTTTGCGATACGACGCCGTTAACGTAAACTATGACGTCTCCCATGCTATAATATATCTTCTCTCTTTCGAGTATCCTAACTATGGTTTCTCTCCTGCTGTCCCAGTCAGGCGTTTTGAGCAAATGCACTTCTTCGCCCAGAATTATTTTGGCTCCGTTCTCCAATACCCATGCGGTGGGAGAAAGGTCTGGAGCAAGGGCCTTAATCGCCCTTTCCTCCCTACCGGACGCGACGATGAAAACTGCCCTCTTAGAGAATTCGTTCACAACTTCTACAACCTCTTTCCTCACCCTGAAGCCGTCTGATTCGCAGGCGAGGGTCCTGTCGTAATCGGATACCACCGCTATTTCACTCGAACTCATAGCCTAACTCCTCTAATACCTTCTTCATCTTTAACGCGTCCCTTTCTAGTTCTGGGCTTTCGCATATTAAAGTTATTGATTCTATCTTCTTATTCCTAAGAACGGCCTCTGCCAACGGCCTGAAAGGAGGGGCCTCGGCGTCTATCGGCAAGTGCTCGTCTACGTACTTCCCATTCCTGAAGACCAGGGACTCAAAGTGACTGTTTATATGCCTTAATCCCAGCTCGTCAACTAAGCGATTGAGTATGCCATCATAATCTATTTGACCGTTCTGCCTCGCAAAGGTGTGGGCCCAGTCAATGTAGGGTATTACTCTCTTCACTTCCTTACTCAACCTGATTACTTCGTCTAAAGTGCCGAAGGCGGAGTCCTTTGCCATCGTCTCTGCCCCGAACTTAACGTTGTAGACGCCCTGTTCCTCGGCCCTCTCTATGGCCTCCTTAATTCCCTCCTTCACCAACTCGTAGCACTCTTCCGGCGACCGCTTTCCGTAAAATGCCATATGAATGGCTATAGCGTCAGCCCCCATCTTCTCGGCCCTAAGAGCCGTCTCGACTATCCTGTTTATCGAGGCCTTCCTCTTCTCTTCGTCTTCCGAGCACAGGTTTATCGCGTACGGAGCGTGAACAGAAAGCCTTATTCCCAGCTCCGAGGCTATCTTACCGACCTCCTCAGCCGTCTCCAAAGACATTTTAACTCCCTGAACGAACTCCACCTCCATCGCGTTGAGGCCTAGCTCCTTTACTACGTAGAGTGCCTGCTTAGTTCCCTTCTTTGCTGCAGCGTGGGGAATACCTGCAGGACCTAAAAATATCTTTACCATCAGCCTCTATATAGACTTTGATAGCTTATTTGCTATTAAGCTGAAAGAGGCCGACATTTCGTTCCTTAGGGCTATTGTGAGCGACTGCACGAATACGGAAACGTTCACCGAGCTCTTATCCTCTACGTTGGCAATTACCTTATCTACGATCTGCTTCGCGATAGTCGAGTAGTCTATCTCCTCATTGATTATCTTGCTTATTGTATCTATCAATGAGGACATTATGGCGAGTTTGTCTGAACCGCTATAACTGGACTCAACGAGCTTTATGACACCATTAACTATTCCGTCAACTAACGACTCCCTCATCGACGCCAAGACCTCACCGATAACCTTTACTCCCTCATCGACGCTGTCGCTCACGAAAGCTACTAAGTC
>CAYRZA010000145.1:0-2079 GCA_964428675.1 uncultured Desulfurococcales archaeon
GACGAAATCGACGCGATAGCCCCAGCTAGAGGGTTGGGTGTAGATAGCGGAGTGACTGAGAGAATAGTTAACCAGTTGTTAGCCGAGATGGACGGAATAGAGAAGCTTGAGAACGTAGTAGTAATTGCTGCTACGAACAGGCCTGACATATTGGATCCGGCATTGCTGAGGCCAGGTAGGTTCGACAGGCTGATCTACGTGCCTCCACCGGATAAGAAGGCTAGGATAGAGATCCTGAAGGTACACACTCGTAAGATAGCGTTGGGCGAAGACGTGTCCCTAGAGGAGATAGCTGAAAAGACTGAGGGCTATACTGGAGCTGACCTGGCTGCCCTTGTGAAGGAGGCCTCCTTAAAGGCTCTCAGAGAGAACATGAGCAAGTGCAGCGCTAAGGTCTCTACCGAGTGCAACGGAGAACAGAGCTGTAAGGACGAGAAGATCCAGGAGTGCTTGAAGAACAGCTTGATAAAGGTGGAGATGAGGCACTTCGAAGAGGCCCTGAAGAAGGTCAGGCCTTCGGTGACTCAGGACATGATCCAGTTCTATCAGACCTGGATGGAAAAGGCAAGACAACAGTTACCGAGGGCATACCTAAAGCCAAGCACGTACGTGTGAAAAATGTGGCGTCCTCTTCCCCTAGACTATATAGTGCTTGAGGTCCTGAAGAAGAAGGGAGAAGGAGCAACGCTGACCGAAAAGGAGTTATACGATGAGGTAGTTAGGTCAGCCGGATACGAAGTCCCATACTCCGATTTTTTGAGAGCCCTGATGAAGCTCGAAATGTATGGCTACATAAGCGTTTACATGGTCAAGGAAAATTTTAGGCATATAACCTATTTGGGCGAGAAATTAGTGGGTGAACAAGCATAGGCGTTCAACTCACTGATCTAGTTGAGGGGATAGCGAAGGAAGTAGAGCCCGCCGCGCTTAAGGGCAAGAAAGTGAGCATTGACGCATACAACGCTCTATATCAGTTCCTCGCAGCTATCAGACAACCTGACGGTACCCCACTGATGGACAGTAAGGGAAGGGTCACGAGCCACTTAAGCGGGGTCTTTTACAGAACCATAAGCCTCTTAGAGGAGGGAATTACGCCGATCTACGTATTCGACGGAACGCCACCAGAAGAGAAAGCCGCTGAAATTGAGAGGAGGAGGAAGACTAAGGAAGAGGCCGCCAAGAGGTTAGAGGAAGCCAAGGAGCTGGCTGAGGCGAACTTAAAGAAGTATGCACAAGCAACGTCGAGACTAACGAACGATATGGCAGAAGAGGCCAAGAGGCTCTTAGAGGTCATGGGAATTCCAGTAGTTCAGGCGCCCTCAGAAGGGGAAGCAGAGGCAGCTTATATAAACAAATTGGGCCTCACGTGGGCCGCGGTAAGCCAGGACTATGACTCGATCCTTTTCGGCGCTAAGAGGCTTGTGAGGAACTTGACGATCACAGGCAAGAGGAAACTACCCAACAAGGACGTGTACGTTGAGATCAAACCAGAAGTGATCGAAACTGACGAGCTCTTGAGGAAACTGGGCCTAACGTTGGACCAACTGATTGATATAGCCATTCTGATAGGCACAGACTATAACCCAGACGGGGTCAGGGGGATAGGCGTCAAGACGGCGTATACCATTATAAAGAAATACGGAGACCTAAAGAAAGCGGTCGAGAAAAACGCAGTACCCAAGGACGCTATAAACTTCGACATCGATAAGATCAGATCGTTATTTAAGAGTCCTAAAGTCGTTAAACCTGAGGGGCCATTAGAGCTAGGGAGGCCAAACGACGAGGAGATAAGGGAAATTTTGGTAAGGGAACACGACTTCAATGAGGAGAGAGTTAACAACGCGATAGAGAGGCTGCACAAGGCCATAGAGGAGGCTAAAGGCGCATCGAGGCAGGTTGGCCTCGACCAATGGTTCTAACCTTTTGTTATTAACGTTTAATAATTGCAGAACGAAGATTCGGCAGTGAACAGGAGCTACTTACCCTTGTTCATTCGTGCTGACAGATTACGCGTGCTTGTTGTGGGGTTCGGAAAGGTAGGCTCTCAGAGGGCGACGAAGCTAAGGGATTTGGGAGCCG
>CAYRZA010000146.1:0-2072 GCA_964428675.1 uncultured Desulfurococcales archaeon
GCTACTACTGGAGGTTCAATAGAGAGGGCGACCGTCGCGTTAAGGGAGGAAGGCGCTGAAGTGGTCGGAGCCGCGGTGGTAGTCGACAGGCAGGAGGGGGCAGAGCGGAACCTGGCGAAGATAAACGTTAAGCTGGTCTCAGCCTATAAGGTCAAGGAAGTCCTGGAGGAAGTCCTGTCGTCTCCTGACCTGAGGGAAGAGGACAGGGAGAACATAAAGGCTTACATTGCTCAGAACCTCGTGGGTTGAGCTTGAGGAGCAGGCTCGCCCTTGCCCTCGATTCCCCCTTAGATCCTAACGTCCTGAGAGGGGTTTCCGAGCACGTTGGAGTCCTGAAGGTCGGCTGGCCCCTCACCCTATCCTTGGGCCTCGAGAGGGTCAGGGAGCTCGTCAAGTCCGCCGATTGGATAGAAGTAATAGCAGACCTGAAACTGGCCGACATCTACGAGACCATGGAGAAGGTCGTGGAGAGGTTCGACTTCGTGGACTCCTTCATCGCCCACTCGTTCATTGGAGTGGAGGGAGCATTGGGCCCGCTTAAGGAGAGGCTCGAGAAGGAGGACAAGGGGCTTTACTTGGTGCTTTCCATGTCCCATAGGGGGTGGGACGACTCCAGTTTCCCCAGGCTACTCGAAGTGGTGAAGAGGGTAAACCCCAAGGGAGTAGTGGTTGGTGCCACAAAACCCGAAGTCGTGAGGCTGGCGAGGAGGGAGCTTCCAGGGAAGGTAATAATATCGCCAGGGGTAGGGGCTCAGGGGGCTAGGGTGGGGGACGCGGTTTGTAACGGAGCTGATGTGGAAATCGTTGGCAGGGCCATTTACACGGCGCGAGACCCAGTAGAGGCGTCGAGGAGAATAGCGGAAGAGCTCGAGGTGAGGCTCGCTGAGTGTCAAAAGGGAGGAAGTCATTAGGGACGGGATAACGGAGGAAATAGCGGAGAAGTATTCTGAGCTTGAAGAGGTGGAAAAGGGGATAGAGGAGGGAACTAAGGGGCTTGAGGACTACAGCAGGTTAGCGTCGGAGATCTCAGACCTCTTCTATCGCTTCGTAAGGGAGAGGCTTAAGCCCTACGCTCTTGAGACAAGCGAGACCGGGATAGAGTTCCTGGCCTTCATAACGCTTGACGGTGAGGCCATAATACTTGAGGGAGAGGAGGACAGGGTTCAGGCCCCCGTAAAGGACGCGATAGCCGAGGTTCATACTCATCCTGGGATTTGCCTCCCCTCGTCCCAGGACTTGAGGAGCGCGTGGCGCCTCTTCTCAATGGGGCTCTCGGTGTTTTCCGTCTACAGCGTCGAGTGTTACTTCTCCCTCTCCCTGGTGGGCCCCTATACTGAGGAGGACTACGTTAAGCTCCTGTCCCTCTCAAGGGAAATAGGAAAGGTTAAGACTGTTGAGGACTACATGTCGACGGTGAAGAGGTACTCATTCGAAGGCATAAGGCTCAGCCTATTACCCCCCTAGGCCTCGCTGGTCTGTTGCTTGGCTATAATGTCTATGACGGATTCCGCTATGTCCATGGAGTACCTCGCTATCCTAATTAGGGAGTCAAGGGTTAGGGCTGAGGCGAAGAAGAAGTTGGGCCTCGAAGTCTTCTCAGCTAGCATCGCCAAGATCTTCTTTTGGATCTCCCTCGTCTCATTTAAGCTCTCGATCACTTTCTCAGCCAAGTCAGCCCTCATGTCGAAGAAAGCCGACATCGCGTCGCTGTAACGGCCTATCACGAAGTAACCGAGCTCAGTGAGGTCTTTGGGAACTTCATCGAGCAGGAGGTCTTCAACCATGTTCGAGATCCTGGTCGCGTGATCGCTTATCCTCTCTATGCTCCTAATTATGCTGAACAGGTTGATCACTTGCGTCACCTTGAACCCCTCCTGCCTTAGTGTCTCCAAGGTCACTACTCCCTGGCTTAACAGCCTCACTACGTAGAAGTAGAACCTATCTACCTCGTTGTCCCTGAACTTTACGTCTATAGCGTCCTCGGGCCTCCTTTGGGTTAGGGCGTTCATGTCGTCCTTGAGCATGTTCAGCGAGATCGAGTAAGCCCTGTTTATCGCAGTCCTTATGCCCAG
>CAYRZA010000147.1:0-2024 GCA_964428675.1 uncultured Desulfurococcales archaeon
AAGGAGAGTTGGATATCGATGACGTATCGCTGAGCCTCGAGAACGCGACCGTTGTGGTGCCCTATTATTTATGGGCCACCCATTCCTGGAAGGAGGTAATTGAGACCCAAAATTCTGCGGTTTTTATCGAGACCCCTCCCAACTCAACTATACTTATAAACATAATACTGAACCAGCCCACGAACGTGAGCGCGTTCTCCATACCTGGGTACTTAAGCCTCGAGAACTACACGGTTCACCAGAGCGGTGCAGAGACGGCGATAAGTTTTTCATATGAAGTGGGCAACAGCAGGAACACCCTTATAGTCCTGCCCTTAATCTACGGGAACTTCACCTACTTCTACGTTATTTATGTAATCTGATCAGACGGGGATATTCACGTCACCGATCCTCACATCGACCCTCATCACAGCCCGAACCTCTTCATGACTTCATATAGCATGGAGTCTGCTATATTTGACGATTGTAATGGACTCCTGGACTTACCTACGAAAACGCCCCTGTACTTAAGACCTTCCTTTATCGCTGTCGGGTAGTCAGCGTAGTTGACGGCCTCCACGAGTTCGTTTACCTTCAACTGAAGTTCTACAGCCTTCCTCATGTCACCTGCCTTAACGGCGTCAACGAGGCCCTTAACGAGCTCTGGCGCGATGTTCGCTATCCCGCTTATAGCTCCGTCAGCCCCAAGGGCGAGGCCGTACATTAAGAGCAAGTCATCACCGACATATATCTTGAAATCCTTTCTGACTTCCCTTAGCTTTTTCATTAAGAAGTAAAACTTGTTAACGTTTGAGGTCGTGTACTTAATTCCATCTATTAATCCCTCCTCTACGAGCTTCACGATGGTCTGCGAGTCTATCTCGTAGCCCATCCTTTCGGGGTAGTAATACATTATGACAGGGATTCCCGGCTTAGACAGCTCCTCGTAGAACTGGATAATGCCCTTATCGGAGGGCCTCACGTATATCGGAGGTAAGCTAGCTATGTATTTCGCACCTAGATCCACTACTTCCCTCGCGAGCTTTACTGCAGACTTAGGGTAATTCTCATTAATCCCTACTATGGTGCTCTCTTGGGCTATTGAAAGGAACTTCTTGGCGACCTCTAGTTTCTCCTCATAGCTTAGTAACCCGAACTCGCCCGTGGTGCCGTTTATGAAGAACCCGTCGACGTTGGCCCTCTTCAAGTACTCGACGTAAGGCACCAAAGCGTCAATGTCTAGTGAGCCGTCGTCCTTGAACGGGGTGACAGTAGCTACGATCAGACCGTTCATCGTTCCTCCTTGCACTGCCGCGAATTAAAGTGTATCGAGAGAACGCAAACTCATTAGGGATAACGCGTAAGGACTCGCGTGAGGGTCCAGGGATCCGTGAACTTGGAGGGAGTCAAGTCTGAGGAGATATGGAAGTTCATCGCCAACGTAGACGAGGTGTCGAAGTGTTTCCCTGGGCTTAAGGACTTGCAAAAAGTGGGCGAGAACGCTTACAGGGTGGTCGGTCAGTTCAGCATTGGGCTAATCAAGGGTGATTACGTTGCAGACGTGAACTTCACTAAAATTGATGACGTCGCCAGGACGATATCCTTTACTGCTAGGGGTAGAGGAATGAACAGCGTTGTCGACCTGGCTGCCACCTTGAGCCTAAGCGATTCTGAGATGAAGTACGACGCGGACGTGAGGGTCTCAGGGATCTTAGCCTCTCTAGCCTCAAGGGCCATGAACACGGTGATCGACAAGATTGTTTCCGAGCTGCTGAACTGCGTCAAGGCAAAGGCGAAAGGCCTCTAAAAGATAAATTAGTAATTCGGCGAGGTTTATAGCAAGAAATGAATCGGAACGACGCCAGGCCCAGTAAACGTGAAATAAATTATCTTATTGCCATAAAGGAGCTGGTCGACAGCACTGGAAAGGCTACGCTTAGCGAGATAGCGGAGAAGTTAAACGTGAGCGTGCCGTCCGCGTATGAGGAAGTAAATCACCTAGTGAAAAAGGGACTAGTTAAGAAGACCGCCAGGTCGATCAGGCT
>CAYRZA010000148.1:0-1995 GCA_964428675.1 uncultured Desulfurococcales archaeon
CCCTCAACAGCCTTAACTACGACTCTGGGATCCCCCGTCATGTCGAAGAAGAGGTCGAAGCCCTTAACGTCTGCTACTTCCCCCTTAGTCGTGAAGTAGTTAACGTTGAGGAGTTCTGCTACCCTCGTTTTCGCCTCGCTTCCAGACCTACTGAAGGCCGTTATGTCTTCTATTCCTACGAATTTCAGGGCCATAGCCAGCAAGGCCCCCTCAGTTCCCCACCCTGCTATTAGTGCCCTCAAGCACGACAAAGTGGAGTCCTCGCAGACCTCGTAATACCTCGAAACCGCGTGCTGTAGTACTTCGATTATCTTCATGACGTTCTTCGCCGGCTCAGTCAGGACGGCGTAAATCCCCAAGTCCTTGTCCTTCACCTTTACTAAATACTGGGGTTCGTCAACGAAGTACTCCCTCATAAACCCGTGTAAACCCCTTATTCCAGCTTCAACGAAACTTTCGTCCTCGCAGTAGTCCTGCCTGTAGAACCTGGAGTGGAAGCAGTTCCCTCCCCTCCTCACAATGGGCACGACTAAATCCCCTTCCTTTAGGCCGTTGACTCCCTCGCCCACTTCGACGACTTCGGCCAACCCTTCATGGCCAATTATCAGTTTATCCTCCCCCGGAGGGGCCCTCACGAAGTCCAGCGCGTTGTTAACTATTGCCTTATCAGTTCCGCAAATGCCCACGTAGAGGGTCTTTAACTTCACTTTCCCCTTCTCTACTTTCGGTTCGTCGACTTCGATTAATTCGAAGCCTTCCTTACCTGGTTTAACAGCTATCGCCTTCATGTCCTCGAATTTCCCCTCAAGCGAATTAAATCCTTATAGGGCATGCACGTTAAAGGCCATCAATTTTAATTTAATATGTATACAATTTTAAAATTGCTAATCATGGAAAGTAAGTTTTAAATTGTTTAAATTGGAAAAGAAAACGACCGAAAATGGCGGAGCAAAAGGTAGACCAGGGCAAAATGACAAGGATGGAGTACCTTTTCCCAGTGAGGTTCGCAGTGGGCTGGATGTTCTTCGACGGCGGGATAAGGAAGGCGATCCTTAAGCCGGAGAAGTTAGACCCGAACAGTTCTTCATTCGTTGGAGGAAAACTGGTCACTTTCTTGCCCCACGCGGGACCGTTCAAGCCCTTCCTCCTCATGACCCTAGAGAACCACGCGATGCTCGTTACGTTCTTAACGATATTCAGCTACATAGAGATACTTGCCGGGCTGTTCTTGATAATAGGGTTCCTCACCAGGTTGGCCGCATTCGGTGCCGCGGCCATGGCGGTTGGTATGGCCCCTGCTTACTGGCTCGGATCTACCTGTGAGGACGAGTGGCAGATCGGTTCGTTGCTCACTGCAGGAGCTATAACGCTAATGTTCACCGCCAGCGGGAGGGTCTGGGGATTGGATTACTTCCTCTACAAGAAGTTCGGCGACAGACCGATAGCTAACGTACCTATTCTGAGGTGGATAAAGCTCTGGTGATAACCATGGCCGACAAGACAACAGTAGTTGGGTTAATATTCGCTATAATAACTATAGGCTGGATCCTGGGCACTGGACAGTGGGCTTACGGCAACGTCGTTGGGCCCCTATTCAACAATTCAAAGCTCCCTAAGCTGGAGATAACTTACGCCGCAGCTATGAACGAGGGCAACTATACAATCCTGATCCTCAACATAACCGACGTGGACGGGCCTGACGCCTACCCGGCGAACGCGCCCTTAATGGAAATAGGTAACAGCACTTGGCACATCTTCCTGAACTCGAGCCAGATCTCGAACGACACGATAAAGATCATTCAGGCTCCTTGGAACGCCAATAAGAAGGACGGCGTGAACTGGTACAGCGGCTTCATGATAATCCTCGGCTCCGAGGCACAGTTCTGGGTCAAGCTACCCGTCAAGCTCTCTCCAGGGACTTACTACGTGAAGCTCTACACTCCAGGGATATCGCCGAGTAGGCAGGCAGTGGCCAACTTCACCGTAAGCTGAACC
>CAYRZA010000149.1:0-1972 GCA_964428675.1 uncultured Desulfurococcales archaeon
AACTTCGCCGGCTTAACCGGCATCAATACGGAGGTACGAGGAGGTACAGTTTATCTAATAGTTAACGGCACAATAGTCCAAGCTTGAAGTGCAGCATAAGTGAAGTCCTAAGACGCTTAACCGATAGAGGGGAACTAAGGGACTTCGTAGCCGCTTACGTATGTAAAGTTGAGGGTGATTTTTTCTCCACCCTCATCGTTACCGTCTTGTCGCAAAATTCGACAGACAGGGCCGCGTTTAGGGCTTATGAGAACCTCAAGTCTCATCTCGGCCGAATAACCCCAGAGAAAATAGCCGATTTAAACATGGAAGTCCTTAAGGAGCTCATAAGGGTCGCCGGGTTGCACAACTCTAAAGCCTTAACGATTAAGGAGCTCGCTGAAGAGTTCCTGAGGGGCGAACTGACGGAATTAATGCGCGAACGGATGTGCGAACAGGTAAGGGATCTTTTATTAAAAATTAGGGGAATAGGCGAAAAGACCGCTGACGTGTTCCTCCTTACCTGCTTATCTTGTGAGGTGTTCCCGTCAGATACTCACATAAAGAGGGTTCTCTCAAGGCTGGAGAACAGGAAGTTGACATACCGTGAAATAGCCGAGCTAGTTCTCTCGGAACTTCACGATCCCGAGTCCCTACTGGAGTTGCATCATAAACTGATAACTCACGGAAGGAAAGTGTGTAAGGCCAAAAGGCCTTTATGCGAGGTCTGTCCATTAAGGCAATGTTGCGGATACTATGAGACCAACACTTCTGGACCCCAAGGAGCTCTCCCCCCACGAGGACGTGATTGAAACGGTTTTGAAGAAGAGAATTGCAGAAGTCCTCGAGTCACCCTATATTTATCCAATAATTGTAGAAAAGGACCACAAAATAGTACTAGACGGCCATCACAGGTGGTACACATTTCTCCAGCTGGGCCGCAGGGTGCCAGCTTACCTAGTGAGTTATAGCGACGTAGTCCTCGAGTCCTGGTCGCTAAAGGTCAGGCCGAACTTCATCGTCGAAAAGGACGGGAAGTTATGCGTAGACGATATATGTAGTGATGACTTCTTCGCGTTCTATTGGACTGTTTACACGGAGCTCGCGAGGTGGGGGCTCGACCCGCTTGAAGTGAAGTCCGCAGAGGGAGTCCTTAAGTTACCGAAATTAAGTAAGGAAGAAGTGATAAGGGCTACCAAAGAGGGCTACGTTTATCCGCCAAAGACGACTCGACACATCATAAACTTTAATGTCGAGCCGGTTAAGAACGCAACGTGATTCTAAACACAGTGATGCTACCTTTCGAAGTCCTGATCCTCTACACTTTTCCCTTCATTTACTACCAGATCTTCACTTTCCTGAGGTCTTTAAGGTTCGCTAACGTTGACGTACTGAAGAGCAATAAATTGAGCGAACTTAAGGAATTAGCTATTGATCCCCCTTTAATTTCTATCTTAATACCGACTAAAGGAGAGGACAAAGACCTGATAGTTAATCTCGTCTCGAGGCTCAACAGTTCTAAAGGAAGCGAGGTCTTCGAAATAATCATAATATCTGACGACCCTGAGGACTACGTTAAGGAACTGGAAAAGCTCCTCTCACCTTACCGAAACGTGATCGTGTTGAGGAGGGAGAGGCCGAAAGGGTTCAAGGCCTGTGCACTGCAGTACGGCTTCGAGAGGTCCAAGGGCAAATACGTCATAACGCTTGACGTGGACTCAATAATAGATCCAGGAGACATCATTAAGGCCGCGAAATATTTAGAGGCCTCGGGTTGCGATGCCGTGGCATTCAGGTGGATGGGATACACGAACAGTTATAGCTACACAGCTATTGGAAACGTAATTTCAACAAACACAGGAAGCAGAACTCTTTTTCTAGGTAGGTCGGGTAGGAAGTTCTCCACTTTTCCAGTAGGTAGTGGGACGATGTTCAAAGCGGATTCCCTGAGGCGCGTGGGCGGGTGGAACTGCGAGGTCGTCCAGGACGACTT
>CAYRZA010000150.1:0-1966 GCA_964428675.1 uncultured Desulfurococcales archaeon
TCCACGTCCTGGTCTGTCAAGTCCTGAAGCACTAGCCTCCTCACGTTCTGGAATGCCACTTTCTTGCCTAAGGCCATTAACTCCTCCCTGTTCACTGTGAGCTCGTCGACGTTAGATATTACCTGTACTTCTCCCTTCCCCTCCTTAAAGCCCGCCAATAGGCTGTCCTTGATTCCCGAAATCCTCTGGGCTGCCTCGTCAGCGGCCTGTCCTATTTTTCCTGTGACGGAGAAGAAGAGCTTCAGCGACTCGTTAACAACCTCCCCAACGGTCTTCCCTGTCTGCCTCGCGGTTTCGGTCGCCATCTCGTAGAGCTTCTTGTCTATTCCCCTTATGGTCACGGTCTTCTTCTCCTGGTTGTCCTGCGACATCATGTAATACATGTTTTACAAGCTTATATGTTTTAACATGAAAACAGCACCAGAGATAAACAAAAGGATTCAATTAAATTATTGAATTATTAGGAGTAAAGATTAAGAGAACGTTAAGAGTTGTATCGGAATATACCTCATGTGCCCTCCCCCTTATAAGTATTACCGAGGAAAGCGTTAGTTCGTGGACGCTGAGTCCGTGCTCATTGCGCTGAGCGAAGGTGCTACTGCGAGGGAGCTGGCGAAGAGGTTTAACGCTGACGAGACGGAAATAAGGAAAATCCTTAAGGAGCTAGAGGCTAAGGGCAAGGTAATAAAGAGGGGTAGGAAGTACTACGCGAATGACGGGATCGAGGAGAGGATAAAGAGGCTAGAAGACCTCATCTCCTTTTACTTCCCTCCCCCAGAAGTCCTGGCGAAGCAGTTCGATGAGGCGTACGAGAGGGTTTCGGACTCCGCAGGCTACGCGCAGTTGAAGGCAATAAGGCTCGAGCTGGGCCTAAATCAAGAAATCTTCTATAAGGCCTTAAGGAGTCACATTGAGGCGAATTACGACTTGATCGCTGGGGGAGATGAGGGTTACGTAAGGAAGGGGGTAATGTACGGGATAGTGAGGAGGAGAGCATGAACTGCGACATCCCTAGGCTAACGGTTTCCACTTGGCAGGGGGAGCCGAAGTTCGCCGGGCCCACCTATAGGAAGATCGCCGAGCAGATAAAGGGAATGCTAAAGGGAGGTGAAGTGATCGCCGTTATCGGACAGCCTGGAACCGGGAAGACCACCCTGCTCAGGAAGTTAAGCCAGGAAGTCAGGCCCTCCATTTACTTGGACATGTCGAACAAGAGGGGTTTAGCGGAGGAGTTCTGGTCTAAGTTCGACGTCTCAACGCTGAGGGGCGAACTCCTGAAGTCGTTAGAGGCCGAGAAGAAGAGGTTCGGCTATTCCTTCATTAAGAGGCTCTTCGGGGTAAGGTTCGAGGATCACCTCCTCTCCGTTTGCGGCAAGTTCGACGACCCGAGGTTAAGGCTTTACTGTAACGATTACCAAAAGGACTTCGACGGCATGCTCAAGGCGTTGAGCGACCTCTCGAAGGTCTTCGGGAGGCCTACCCTGTTCGTAGATGAGGTAAGGGAAGTCCACGCTGAGGAGCTCCTGAGGTTCGTCAACAGCGGCGTTGGGGTTCCCATGATTTTCGCGATGCCCACTGATTCCTACAGCAGGATAACGGACTTGGCTATAAGGAGGAGGATCGAGGAGTCGAGGATATCCCTGGACTACGTGCTGACAGAGGAGGACATATACGAAATAATAAACGCCTACTGCCCTACCTTCGCCAAGGAGCTCGCGGAGCTGGCACTCCCCCTTTGGAAGGGGAGGGAGATAGTGACGGTAAGTCAACTGCTGAACTACGCCAGGCAGGAGTTCGAGAACGCTATGTCCCAATGCAAGGACGAGGAGTGCGTAAGGAAGGCCCTAGTGGAGAGGAACATATTCAAGGACTTGCCGGGCCTCTTGAGGGCGATAGAGTCCTCAGTAAGGGAGGGGTTGAACTCAGTTAAGGACAAGTACGGCATAAGTTACGTGCACATGAGGGG
>CAYRZA010000151.1:0-1938 GCA_964428675.1 uncultured Desulfurococcales archaeon
GACCTCAGGTTCGAGGCCAGGAAGGCCTTCCCTGAGGACGTGGAGAGGGCGTTCGAGGAGCTGGAAAGGGGCTTTAAGGACGTGGACTACTTCGTAAGGTACATAGACGCGAGGTATAAGGGACAGGGGTGGGAGCTAACGGTGAGGGTCGAGAGGGGCCAGGACTATAGAAAGGCCTTCGAGGAGAAGCACTTAGCCACTTACGGCTTCACCTTGCCCTATCCCGTCGAAGTGGTATTGGTTAGGGTCTTCGGGGTGAAGAGGCTACCGAAGCCCAAGCTCCCCGATCCTATGGGTAAGGACGCGAAGCCTAAGAGGAGAAGGGTGTACTTCGGGGACTGGGTTGAGGTAGACGTCTACAGGAGGGAGGAATTGGGGAAGGGGTTCAAGGCCAAGGGCCCGGCGATAATAGAGGAGTACAGCTCGACGACGGTGGTTAAGGACGGATGGGAGTTCGAGGTGGGGAAGATGGGGACGTTAATACTCAGGAGACCGTGAGGTGAGGGAAGTGAGCTGGGAGGTAATAGAGAGGGCCACCGCTTTCATAGCAGAGGAAATGGGAGTTATGCTCAAGAGGGCCGCCCTCTCGCCCAACATAAGGGAGAGGATGGACCACAGCTGCGCCGTTGTCGACGCAGAGGGGAGGATAGTCGCCCAGGCAGAGCACATACCAGTCCACTTGGGGTCCTTTAAGATAGCGGTGAAGAACGTCCTGCCTTACGTCTCTTCTGAGACTGTTATCTTCAACGACCCCTACATTTCCGGAACTCACCTCAACGACGTGGGCCTGATAACTCCAGTCTTCTACAGGGGGAAGCTGGTGGCTTACGTAATAAACAAGGCGCACCACGTGGACGTCGGCGGGCCAGTGCCGGGAAGCATAAACCCCAACGCGACGACCATTTACGAGGAGGGCGTGGTTATACCCCCAATGCCCTTAGGTAAAGAAGCAATAAGCATAATAAGGGAGAACTTCAAGGTCCCCGAGGTCTCCCTGGGCGACATAAACGCTCAGCTTGCCGCGAACAACTTAGGCGTCAGGAGGCTGACGGAGCTCTTCGAGAAGTACGGGGTTGAGAACGTTCTCAAGGCCTGGGAAAAGGCAATCGAGCACACAAGGTCCTTAATGCCCAAGTGGGAAAAGGGGACTTACGAGGCCGAGGACTATTTGGAGTGGAGGGACTCCCTGCTGAAGATTAAGGTCAAGCTCGAAGTTAGCGAGGGGAAAGTGATAGCCGACTTCTCCGGGACCAGTCCGCAAATAGAGGGGCCTCTTAACGCTGTCCTCGGGGTCACTTACGCCTCTGTCTCCTTCGCCATAAGGTCTGCAATAAATAAGGATTTCCCGACAAACGAGGGGTTTTACTCCTTCGTTGAAGTGAAAGCAGATGAGGGGCTATTAGTGAACCCGAGGAAGCCCGCGGCCGTAGGAGGGGGTAACGTCGAGACCTCGCAGAGGATAGCCGACGTGACTTTCTTAGCCCTATCGAACTTCCTCCCCGTCCCCGCCGCGGGTTCGGGAACTATGATGAACGTCATGATGGGCGGAACGCATAACGGCAAGTACTGGGCCTATTACGAGACAGTAGGAGGGGGTAGCGGGGCGAGGCCTAACGGCGACGGGGTTTCAGCCGTGCACGTAAACATGACTAACACGATGAACACCCCGATAGAGGTAGCTGAGTCCAATTACCCAATAATGTTCACCTCTTATAGGATAAGGGAAGGGAGCGGGGGTAAGGGCAAGTACAGGGGAGGCGATGGAATAGTGAGGAGCTTCGTGGTGCTCGACAGGACTAAGCTCTCGGTCTTAGCCGACAGGTTCCTAATAGGCCCATGGGGACTCAAGGGTGGAGGGAGTGGAAAGCCAGGGGCGGTGACCATAAGGAGGAGGGACGGGAGGGTTGAGAGGATGCCGAGCAAGTTCACCACTGAACT
>CAYRZA010000152.1:0-1891 GCA_964428675.1 uncultured Desulfurococcales archaeon
AGGATATCCTGGTGGTGTTACGTGCTCGACAAGTCGAGGGCTAGGGAAGTCATGCTGCAGAGGAAGAGGGAGAAGAAGCTCACTTGGGAGGAAATAGGCAAGGCGATAGGCAGAAGCCCCGTTTACGCTGCCATGCTCCTCTACGGTTACGGCCAGGCCACAGAAGAAGAGGCCGAGAAGTTGGTGAAGCTCCTCGAGCTGCCGCCCGAATATAAGGAAATCTTGATGGAGGTCCCCATGAGGACTCCAGCCCAGCCTTGGCCACCTACGGACCCGTTCATTTACAGGCTTTACGAGGCCGTACTGCTTTACGGACCTGTAATTAAGGACGTGGCTCACGAGATGTTCGGGGACGGCATAATGAGCATGATCGACGTGACCATAGACGTCGGTAAGGCCGTGGACGAAAAGGGTAACGAGAGGATGGTACTCACCTTTAACGGCAAGTGGCTTAGGTACGCTAAGTGGTAAAAATTCCGCTTTTTTAGCTAATTAAGTGAATAAGTCAACGTAAATACTTGCTGAACCACTCAAGCTTCCTCCTGAGCCTGTCCTTCATGTTCTTCGGGTTCCCCCTCCTGGCGTGCTCGTGGCCCTCACCTGCATACCTAACCAGCTCTGCGTCGACCCCGTTCATTTTCAACGCCATGAAGAACTGCTCCGCCTGCTCTATTGGACACCTGTAGTCTTCCTCCCCGTGGATCAACATCGTCGGCGTCTTTACGTTCTTCACGTAGTATATAGGGGACATCCTCATTAACTTCTCCAAGCTCTCGGGCCTCCATGGGTCTTCAATCCCCGCCTCAACCGCGTTGAACCAGAAGCCTATGTCGCTAGTCCCGCACATGCTGACGAGGTTCGATATGCTCCTCTCGCTTATCGCTGCGCTGAACAAGTCCGTCTTCGTTATTATCCAGTTGGTCATGAAGCCCCCGTAAGAGCCTCCGGTAACCCCTATTTTCCCGGTCAATCCGAACTTCTCCCTCACCCTCTTCACGAAGTTCAGCAAGTCCTCCATGTCCTTCCCTCCCCAGTCTCCCACTATTGCCCTAGCGAAATCCTCGCCGTACCCCTGGCTCCCCCTAGGGTTAGAGTAAATCACGTTGAAGCCGTGCTTTGCGAAGAACTGGAACTCTATGAAGTAAGCGTAACCGTAGGCCATGTGCGGGCCACCGTGGATGAAGAGTATCGTAGGGGCTTCCTTGCCGACTATTATCGCCCAACCCTCAACATCTCCCTCAACCCTTTCCGGTTTAATTCCCCTCACCTTGGGGTTCGGGTCGTACTCGTTGCCCCTGTGCACCAGAACCGAGGGCTTTTCGGGACTCGAATAGACGTAGGCCAACTCCCCTTCCTTATAGTCGAAAGTCCTAACGGAGATCTCACCGAAGGTTAATTGTTCTACTTTGCCGTCAGCTATCCTGTAGACGTTGACCGAGCCCCCCACTTGCCCAGTAGTAACTATTTCCCCCTTAGTGAATACGAGCTTTTCCTTAACCCCGTCAAACAGGTCGCTCAGGACTGCGTTACCGCAATAGTTACCGCAGAGGAACGCCTTCCCCTCTTCAGGCAATATAACTTCCTTCACAGCCCACGGGGACAGGCCCTTCCTGTGGCCCAAGTAAGCTATTTCCCCGCTTTCGTCCATGGCTAAGGCCGATATCGGGCCCTTTTCCGTCGGGATTTCCTTCAGCTCGTTCCCGACCAACTCGTAAAGCTTCCCCAGGCCGTAGTCGTCTGCGGTGGCTAATGCTATTCTTTTGCCATTAGTAGCGAAGTCGGTCACGTCGAAGTCTCCCTCCACTAGGGTTTCGAGCCTGCCTTCCCTCAACAGGAATAGGGACGTCCTTGACCTCAAGAGCCCCCTGCCGTCGAACCTGTACTTGAGCCT
>CAYRZA010000153.1:0-1884 GCA_964428675.1 uncultured Desulfurococcales archaeon
CCCCTAACTCGGCGAAAGTAGAGGACTTGCCGAAAGAAGAAGTAGAGGAGATGAAGAGAGCAGTAGAGGAGGCCGAGAAGGCGACTGAGAGGGAGGAGAAAGTTGTTAAGGAAGGCGGGGAAGTGCAGATAGAGGAGGAGTGAGTTGAGCCTTAAGCCGATAGCGGACTCCTTTAAGGACGCCTCCCTATGGGCTTTCATTTCCAACCTTTTGGTCTTCGCGGGGGTTTTCGCCCCAGCCTTCGGCTTCTTCATATCTGCAGTGGGCACAGTACTTTACTTCACCTACGCCTGGGGTAAGCTGAAGAAGGCCTTGGTCGACCTCTCGACGCTAGGGGTGCAAATAGGGAACGCGGAGAGGGGAACGGACTACGTCTTCTACTCCTTCTTGGGCATGACTTTCGGCGCTTTTGTGACCCTGATTGGAGTAATAACGACGTTTCTCGGCGTAGTGCAACTGATTCATTTGGGTACGTGGCTGATTACCCTGGGCGAAATAATTGTAGTGATTTCTGCGATATTTTACCTCTCCGGCTCAATACCGATAGGGATGGCCGTTTACGACTTCGGCCAGAAGCAGGCCAGCGACTTAATGAAGATAGCAGGGGTGCTCATCGTAATCCCAGTGATCAGCGTCTTGGGTTGGCTATTAGCTTACGTTGAGATCGACAACATAGCGTTCAGGGGAGGGACTAGGATACAGTTCCCCGCCCCTCCTCCACTAGTTTATCCCGAAGGCGTCGGCACGCTTAACAGGAACGGAGAGGCCGTAATCACCCTGAACTCGAGCACTTACTTGCAAATAGTCAACGCGTTCCTCCAGGGCTATCCTGGGGTCGCTTTCGTCTCCGCCTTGCCGAACTCGTTGAACCCGGGAAGGAACGTGGTGACCATAAGGTTCTCCAACCTCCCGCCCCTAAACCCTGGGACATACTACATCATAATAACCTTCAACAACGGGACTTCAATAAGCGCGCCCGTAAACTATTCTTAAAAATCCCTGAGTGATAAGTTCTCCCGTGAAGCTGATAGCGTCCTTGGGCACTTCCCCTGGGGGGATTGCCGAGACCTTTTCCTACATAGCTAACGCTTACAAGAGCGTTCCTAACGAGGTAATAGTAATAACAACTTCATCGCCGAAGGTAGATAAGGCCTACAACGCCCTCCTCGAGATATTTTCGAAGTGCGTAAAGCCGAAGTTCGGCGAGGTTTTAATTGAAAGGGTAAACATATCCAGCGACGACATTTACTCCTCAGAGGACTTGTGGGAGCTGAGCGAGAAGGTTAAGGGGAAGATCGGTAAGGGGGACTTCGTCGACGTCACGGGCGGTAGGAAAGTGATGTCAATCGCGTTAGCATTGGTTGCCATTAAGTCAGGAGCTAGAGTCCTCACTACCATAATACCGCAGGACGAGTACAACAGGATTCAGGGCCTGCTAGAGAAAGGCTATTCGAACCCCTGCGAGCTAATATCAAAGCAGAGCAGGACGATCGAGCTCTACTTGGAGTAGCCCAAGAGCTTCAGCCCCTCTTTCGCCATGTAAGGCGCTAGGGCGAAGCCGAACCTGTAGCCTGTGATCAGAACGGCATTATCTGCAACTCTCTCCACTAACGGCCTGCCGTCGGGGCTCACTGTCCTAAGCCCCACCCTGACCTCCAGCACTTCTGCCTGGGCCTTTAGCCCCTCCTTGAACGCCCTAATTACCGACTCTATTGAGCTCAAATCGATCCCCCTGTCGTTGGACTGCACGGCGTCCCCGTTAAGCATTAAGTGCCTCCCCTCGACGGCTATCTTCCCCTTATAGATCACTATGTTCCTCAGCCCTATCGGCCTGGCCAAGAGCAGGTGGCCCTTCAGCTTGTTGAACTTCCTCCCCAAGACTTC
>CAYRZA010000154.1:0-1881 GCA_964428675.1 uncultured Desulfurococcales archaeon
GGTAAACAGCGAGTTTATTTCGACGACGGAGCCCTGCTCGCTCACCACGTTCACGTAATCCCCGTGTTTGAAAGGCCTCGTTAGGAGCAAGAAGAGGCCAGCGATCGCCTGGCCCAAGATCTGCTGCGAGGCGAAGCCCACTACTAGGCCTATGAAGCCGCCCAAGGCGACCCCAGCGGCCCCTCCTGCAACTCCTCCGGCTATGGATGCTAATAACGCTCCAATTCCTATTATCTCGGTTACGTTCTTGATCGCGGAAGCGGTCGAATGGGGATACCTAATCAGAGTGCTCCAGTACATGAAGTTCGCCAGGGATCTCACTATCATAAAGCCGAAGATCAGGGCTAGGACGATGTTGATGTAGCTCCCGTAGGGCTGAAGTACGTCCCTCTTGAAGCTGAAGACGTAGTGTACCGAAGTGGTGTTGGTGCTTTGGACCGGAGGTATGTTGAGCACGCTTGGGAGGTAGCTGTTGATTATTGCGGAAACCACTATATACGCTGCGATCCAAAATATTAGTTTGCCTATGGCCTTTCCCGACATCTTTTTGGGATCAACCTGTCCCGAAGACATCGAGTGTAAAAAGTTCTTTAAATTAAAAGTTTGATGGATGTTATTCAGTAGGGGATCGACTAGATTAGGGCTTCTTGTGCGGCCCTCACTCCTTCCCCTACCTTAACATCCTCCCCCAGGGCCTTCAGGACTCTCTCTATTGCTGCAATTGTGGCTATGGCGTCGTTGGGGGTAACCCAGCCCATGTGGCCTATCCTGAAGTACTTGCCCGCTAGCTTCGGGTGAACCCCGGGGGCTAGCTCCACTCCCTCGTCGATTACCTTGCCTAAGAATTCAGAGGCGTTGACCTTGTTCAACAGGACTCCGGTGACAGTGTTGCTGAAGGCTTCCGGCCTCTTGGCCACAACCTTAAGCCCCATCCCTTCTACTCCTGCCCTTATGGCCCTCGCCACCCTCTCATGCCTCCTGATCCTGTTCTCTACTCCCTCCCTTTCGATTAGCTCCAAAGCCTTAGCTAACATCAAAACCGTGTGCACGGGCAAGGTGCTGAAGTAGCCGAACTTCCCCTCCTCGAAGTTCCTCATTACTGGCAACCAGTTCCTCAAGTCGAGCAAGTAACCCGCTACGGAGTCCCCCTTAAGCCTTTCAAGTGCGTTTTGTGATAAAGCCAAGAGCCCCAAACCCGGGGGAGCTCCTAGAGCCTTCTGGCTCGCAGTCAAGTAAACGTCAATACCCCAATCTTCAGCTCTGACCTCCTCAGCGCCCGCCGCCGAGACCCCGTCGACTACGATTAAATCCACGTAGTCCCTCACTATTTTAACTGTCTCTTTGACGGGATGCCTGACTCCAGTGCTGGTCTCCACGTGCGTCATGGTCACCATCGTGTATTTCTTCTTCCTCACGGCGTCCTCAATAGCGCCCAAGTCCACGTACTCCCCTGGCTCAGCCCTCATCACGTCTACCTCGAGGGGGTAGCGCTTCAGCAGAGGCTCCCACCTCTCCCCGAAGACCCCGTTGGCTATTACCAAAACCCTATCTCCCTTACGCAGGAGCGAGGTCACGCTCTCCATCGCCGAAGTGCCTCCTCCCACTATTGCGAAAGTTTGATACCTTTCCGAGACTCCCAAGACCTTCCTGAGGCCCTTAAGCACCGCTCTCATGGCCTCCGCGAACTCCGGCGAAGTGAACCCGACGTTGTTCTTCACTCCCGCTAAGAGCACCTCGTCCTCTATCGTTACTGGCCCCACGTGCATGAGGAGGCGCCTTTCCCTCTCGATCGAGCCCATCGGGAATAAATCAACTGAGCGAATAAAAACAGAGTGCTTCTCCTCAAATAATAATACGCGATAAGAGAATAAGCGTGACGAT
>CAYRZA010000155.1:0-1866 GCA_964428675.1 uncultured Desulfurococcales archaeon
GAGGTAAAAGCAGCGTTTAAGCCCAAGCTGAAGCCCTTGGAATGGGACTCGAAGAATAAGGTCTTAATTCTCCTCGACCAATCCAGGCTTCCGTTCGAGAAGGTCTTCGAGCCTAACCGCACTCCGGAGCAGGTGGCGGATTCAATTAAGCTAATGAAGGTCAGGGGAGCTCCCGCAATAGGGATCTCAGCGGCTTACGGTATGGTCTTGGCATTGACGAGCAATAAGCCACAGGGCTTAGACGAGGCAATAAAGGCACTGGAGAGGGCTAAGGCCACTTTGGATAAGGCCAGGCCAACTGCGGTAAACCTCAGCTGGGCCACCAAGAGGATGCTGGACAGGGCCAAATCGCTGGTCGAGTCTGGGGAGGCAAAGAACGTAAATGAGTTAATAGACCTGCTCGAGGCCGAGGCGAACAAGGTTTACGAGGAGGAACTCGACGCCGAGATCTGGATAGGGATTTACGGTCTGGAAAAAATAGAGAGCGGGGACACAGTGTTGACCCAGTGCAACGCGGGAGGGCTCGCCACGGGAACCGGACTGGGGACTGCTCTAGCCCCAGTGAAGATAGCGAAGGCCCTGGGTTACGAAGTGAGCGTCTTCGCGCCGGAAACGAGGCCCTGGCTTCAGGGGGCTAGGTTAACAGTATACGAGCTCATGGAGGAAGGGATTCCGGTAACCCTGATCACCGACACCGCTGTGGGTTTAGTGATGTACCAGGGCAAGGTCGACAGCGTGATGGTGGGGGCGGACAGAATACTGGCCGACGGTCACGTGTTCAACAAGATAGGGACTTTCAAGGAAGCAGTAATTGCTCACGAGCTTGGGATCCCCTTCTACGCGTTAGCCCCCTCCTCTAGCTTCGACTTCAAGAGCAGGGTGGAAGACGTAGTAATAGAGGAGAGGAGCCCCGACGAAGTGAGGACTATTAGGGGGGTTCCAATAGTCCCGGAAAACGTAAAGGTCTACAACCCGGTATTCGACGTAACTCCGCCGAAATACGTCACAGCAATAATAACGGAGAAGGGGATAATTTACCCGCCCTTTGACAAGAACGTAAGGAAGGTGTTACTGGCCGAAAGGTAAATCACCGGTCAAGGCCTAGCCTTTTCCTCACCTTTCGGGTATCCCGCCCTAAAGGGAGACTGGAGTCCGAGTTTTTAAGTTGAACTCAATAAGCTCGAACGCTTTACGCCTTCGTTAGTTCCTTTAAGATCGCCATCATCTGCCTCCCGTTCTCCAACATCCACAGGTCGTTATTGAAGAAGACGTAAACCCTCTTGGGCGACAGGGAGATCACCCTCTCGGCGACCTCTTTCAGCTCCCCTTCGGAGTACTCATACCAGTACCACTCCGTCCTTCCGTGCATTCTCAAGTAGATCACGTCGGTGTTCTTGACTATGAAGACTCCTATCGGCGAGTCTATGGAGACTATCGTTGCTTTCTTTAGGCCCAACTCGTCGGCCCTTTCGTACCACTCCTTATCCCTGAACTCGATTGCCATCCTCTCTCCTACCGCTTCCTCGAACCTCTTGACCCTCTCCAGGTTCTCCTCACTGAACTTGAAGTTCGGCGGCATTTGGAACAAGTAAAAGTCGGGATTGAGTGGGGACATGAGCTCCTCGAACTTTCGCCAAGTCGAGAAGTCCTTGAGCCTCTTGACGTGCGTTATAATCCTGTGAACTTTCACGGCCCACCTTATCCTGTACTTGCTCCACCCCTTCACTTGGTTACTGAACGGAAACCTGTAGAAGCTGGCGTTCAACTCGACCGCGTTGAAGCCGGTGTTTTCTACGTACCACTTCAAGTCCCCTCCCTCGTTCCACGGGTAGGCCCAGCCTGAAGTCCCTACGTAGATTTCCACTT
>CAYRZA010000156.1:0-1826 GCA_964428675.1 uncultured Desulfurococcales archaeon
TTGTACACTATTGTCTTGTAAGTCGTAACGTCGTCTATCGTGTAGCCTATCCCCTCCCTTCCTATCCCAGAGTCCTTTCTGCCTCCATAGGGGAAGTAACCTATGCCGTGCTTGGGGAACTCATTGATATAAACTGCGCCCACCTCGAGGAACCTCATGAGCTTCCTTATCTTGTTTATGTCCTTACCGAAAATTGCCGCGTCTAACCCGTAACGCCTGCCGTTAGCTATGTTTATCGCCTCGTCCACGTCCTTGACCTTCACTAATAGCGCTACTGACAGGAATACTTCCTTCTTATAGAAATAGAGGTCCTTAACCTTGTCCTTGTCGACTTCGATGAGGGTCGGTTCGATATATGTAGGCCCCAACCTCTTGCCTCCGAAGAGGATTATCCCGCCCTTTTCTACGGCGTCCTTAACGCCGTACTCGAACTCGTCGACGGTCTTAGGGTCAATTATTGGGCCCATGGTCGTGTTTTCGTCCCTCGGGTCGCCGACCCTGACCTTCTTGAGCTCCTCTATCAGCATCGGCTTCAACGCGTCGTACACCTTCTCCTCTACCAGGATGAGCTTAATCGAATCGCACCTCTGCCCTGCATAGCTCGTCATTCCAGTGACTATCTTCTGCGCCGCTGACTGAAGGTCTGCGTCCTCCAGCACGATAGCGGGGTCTCCTCCGCCCAGTTCCATTACGTACTTCTTCAGGCCCCCCACTCTGATCACGTGCTCCCCAGTTTCGCTGCTCCCAGTGAACGTTATTCCCGAAATCCTCTTGTCTGCCACTATCTTGTCCATTTCGCTCCCCGGGGTCGTGATCACGGCGAAGGAGTCCTTCGGGAACCCCGATTCTACCATTAGCTTAGCGAGCATTAGGGCCGGCAGAGGGGTAGAGGAAGAGGGCTTGACGAGAACTGCGTTCCCTGCAACCATGGTATAAGCTATCTTAGCGGCCGTGTCGAAGAGCGGGTAGTTGAAGGGGGAGACAGCGAGCACGACTCCCAAAGGTTCTTTCCTCACTATCGCCTCGCTCTCTAAGCTCTCTGAGCTCCAGTCGCCCGGCACGTACTCGCCGTAAAGTTTCCTCACGTCCAGGTCTGTCCTCCTGAGCCTTTCTATAGTCGCGTTCACTTCGCCTAAGGCCTGTGCCCTGGTCTTCCCGTTGCCTATGACGAGGACGTTTACAAAGTCCTCCCTATATTTTTCTATTAAGTCTGCCAGCTTATTGAATAATATAAGCCTCTTCTCTCCAGGCAAGTCCCTGATCGACCATTTCCCTTTGCTGTAGAGCTTCTCAATCGCGACGTCGACCATTTCGAAGGGAAGTTTGGGCACCCTTGCGTACACTTCGAGGTCGATGGGGGACTTAACGTCGATGGTCTGCTTGGTAGCCGTCCACTCCCCGGCGAGGTAGGCCTTGAATGAGGGCACTCCGTCAGGCCCCAGATCGTATATGTCCTTAAATATTTCAGATAGTTCAGGTAACTTGGCCATAGGTGTCTTTTGGCGGAGTGATTTAAAAACTTAGTAAATTCCGTAGAGCAAAAGCGCCATGCCTATGACTTCCGAGGAGTAGAGGGCCCACCAGAACCCAGATGCTGCTAACATTCCGCCCATGCTGAGCACTATGATTCCGAGGACTATTGAGATCAACTTGAGTTTATTGCTACCCTTAAAGAGGAGGGCCCTCCCCGCGAGGAAGAGTATTAGGCCGGTCGAGGGTATGGTGACGACCATTGACGCTCCAACCGCTGGCATTGGGTAATTCATCGGCATGAAGTCCTCCACTATGTTTACGGGCTCCGCTAAGATCCCAGCTATTAGGACTGC
>CAYRZA010000157.1:0-1734 GCA_964428675.1 uncultured Desulfurococcales archaeon
GAGGCTAACCAAAGGCGCCACAAGAGATAATATTGAATGAGGAATTACCGGGTTCGAAGCGCTTAGAACCACCGTTATTAAAGAAAGATAAATGTAATATGTCTTAGCCTTCATTCGTTTCCGAATTACGACTTCAAAGTTAAAAGCTTGAGGAAGAGGAAAAGCTCTGTGATGACCTCCATCCTAAAGGATCGGTGAAGACAGAACCCGAGGCTGACGGCGATGAGGATTGGGGACCTCGAGAACGGTGACGAAAACTTACCCGGCTGAGCCATCAGTGCATTAAATTCCTTTTTAACAATCGGCGAACAACCAACATATAGTGTACGACGTTGTAATAGTCGGCGGAGGCCATAACGGCCTAGTGTCAGCGGCTTACTTAGCCAAGGCGGGACTTAAGGTAGCGGTCTTCGAGAGGAGGGAAGTCGTTGGAGGGGCCGCGACGACTGAGGAGATAGCTAAGGGAATAAGGGCCTCCACCGGCTCCTACGTTTTCAGCCTCTTCAGGCCCAAAATAATAAGGGATTTAGAACTAGAAAAGTACGGCCTAAAAGTAGTCATAAAGGACCCCGCAATGTACCTGCCCTTGGGCAAGGGGAAAGGGGTTACCGTCTGGACAGACCCGAAGAAAACGGCTAAAGAGTTCGAGAGGTTCTCGAAGAGGGACGCCCAGGCTTACCTGAAGTTCGTGGAGTTCCTGGACACGTTTTCCGCAGTGGCAGACATTATCATGCTCTCCCCTCCCCCCAGCGTAGACGAACTGCTCTCAACGCTCAAGTCCTTAGGGGTCGAGAGGGACAAGTTGGCGGAAATAGAGAGGTTCCTCCTGATGGACGGCTATACCCTGCTCACGGAGTGGTTCGAGAGCGATGAGGTGAGGGCAGCCCTAGCGGAAGACGCCGTAGTGGGGACTGCTCAGCCCATAACTGCCCCAGGGACTGCTTACGTCTTCCTGCACCACAACATAGGGGAGGTCAACGGGGTAAAAGGAGCTTGGGGTTACGTAATCGGCGGAATGGGAGCTGTAAGTGAGGCCATTAGGAGGGCGGCAGAGTCGTACGGGGCCGAAGTCCACACTGGGCAAGAGGTGGAAGAAATAGTGGTGAAGGGAGGCGAGGTCAAGGGGGTAAAGCTGAAGGGAGGGAAGTTAGTTGAGAGCAAAGTAGTGATCTCGAACGCAGACGTGAAGACCACTTTCTTGGAGCTGGTCAAGGACGGCCTAGAGGAGGACTTCTTGAAGAGGGTTAAGGCCTTGAAGACCGTTGGCGTTAGCTTCAAGATCAACGGCTATTCCGATAAGCTCCCGGACTACGGGCAGGGACAGTGGTTCGTTCCACAGCACGTTTCCTCTCAACTCATAATCCCATCCTTGGACTACCTTATCAAGGCGTATAGCGAATTCCTGACTTTCGGTTATTCGAAGGAGCCTTGGGTTTCGTTAAACATCCCGTCGACCGTCGACCCGACTTTGGCACCGCAGGGGGTTTACGTAGTCAACGTGTTCGGGCAATACGCTTCTTATAACGCCGAAGAGAGCAAGGTCCTGGAGTCCGTCAAGTACGTCCTTCAGGACTACTTCGACTTCCAGGCCGTTGAAGTTTTGACTCCGAAAGGACTGGAGAGGAAGTTCGGAATGAAGGGGGGCAACATATTCCACGTCGACATGACTTTGGACTCCCTCCTGGATTTAAGGCCTTTACCGGAACTGGCTAACTACAGGACTCCAGTGAAGGG
>CAYRZA010000158.1:0-1641 GCA_964428675.1 uncultured Desulfurococcales archaeon
CCACTTCGTCTCCCAGGACGGTGTAAAACGGACCTTCAGTACGCCTTAAGTCCTGGAAGGTCCCGGGGCTTAGGACTCCTTTGGTCTTCAGCCTCAACGCGCAATCGCAATAGCCCCTTAGGTAAAGGATTACGTCGTAAATCCCAAGCCTTATCCACTTGTTGTTATCCTCGCAGCCGACCTCGTTCCTTAAGGCGTTCAGCTTCCTGCAACTAAGCCCGCATTCGCCCTGGACTAGCTCCCTGTAGAGGAAGTCGCCGGTGAAGCTCAGTTGACCTCCAGGAACGACGGTCACTTCAAAGCCTCCAGACCTCAGGAACAGTCTCATAGCCTGAAAATATAGCCGCAAGCCTTGCATTTATAGAGCTTAGCCCTCGCGTTGAGTATTTCTGCTAGGCCGTAACCGCACCTAGGGCACAGGGCTAAGGCGGTCTTCAGTCCCACCCTCTGCCCGGCCATGAACCTTACCCCCTCCCTGGTGTGGTCGTAATTATCCTTGAACTTCACCTCTTCCGTCCTCTCCTCGCTGTAACCGCACTTCCTGCAGATCAGTAAGTCTCCCTTGGGTAGTAACGCTGAGCCACACTTCGGGCAGAACTTCACCGGAGCCGTTAGGCAAAGTTAAATAAATCTGTTACCACAAACGCTTCGTGCCGCTGAGGAAGGTCGAGAAGGTCTTCCACATAGATCACTTGCCGGAGCACATGAAGGTCGTACTGAAGACCGTAATGGACTACTCGCTTTACGACGTAGCCGAGCTTTACGGCCTGACTTACTTGACTCCGAAGTTAGGGGAGCCAATATTCATCCCTTACGGCTACCTAACTGGGAAGTTCAAGGGCTATGAAGAGGCCTACGAGCACTTAATGGAGGAAATAGAGGAGAGGAAGGAGGAAGGTTATAAAAAGTACGCCGAGTGGTATCCCGGCTATGAGTTCCTTGACTATTTCAGGATAGTGTTTTACTCCTACGTCGACAGGGAGGAGGGGGTCACTTACGGTATTGGGGCCGAGCCCTTAGCCCTCCCCCCTAAGGAGAGGGTTCAAGTGCCCGAAGAGCTGTTGCAGGGCTCGATTTTGGCTTCCCCCGTCTTCCTCCACCAGGCCATTAAGGGGAAAGGAGCCCTCTACGACCCCGTGAGGAAGAGGTGGAACGAAATAGCTGAGGCCTACATCTGGCTCTACAGGGACTTCCACCTCAACTTCGACAAGGACAAGGCCCACGCGGACGACGTGGCGAGGTTCTTAATAGGGAAGTTCTTCGATAACCTGGAGAGGGTGATAGGCAAGGCCAAAAGGGTCGACTCCTTGAGCGGGGAGAGGGTAATAATTTACGTCCCTAAGGTGAGGAAGACTGCAAAGTCGACCAACTTGGTCGATGCAATAAAGGAGGCCTATTCAGAAGAACTAACGCAGGGGAGGCACTACGAGGTGACCCTTAAGGACTTCCTCCAGGGGCCGAAGGCCGTTGAGGATATCATCTATCAGGCCATGAACTCGGCCAAAGAGCTCGTCGCGGTCTTCGACGAGAAGGTGGACTTAAACAACTGCAAGTACTGTCCCGAAGTGCTGAAGAACCTGAAGCTCAAGGCCGACATGGGGAGCGTGAAGGTCTTCCAGCTCGGGGTTTAATAGGAGAACT
>CAYRZA010000159.1:0-1625 GCA_964428675.1 uncultured Desulfurococcales archaeon
CGATCCCGTGAAGGTAGAAGTAACGCTTAGCGGCGAGATAGCGCTGAAGGGCCCGAAGAGCAGGCACAACTACCATTACGCCCTGCTCAGGAACATAGAGAGGGTGATGAAGGTCAACAGCTACGAATTCGAAGGGGGAGTATTATACCTCGACGTTGAAGGGGACTTATCGAAGCTGGGGAAGGTCTTCGGGATAGCTAAGTATTACGTCGTCGAGGAGCACGAGCTGAAGTCCCTTGAGGAGATAGCTAGGCTCGTGGAGGAGAGGTTCAGGGATAAGGTGAGGGGGAAAACTTTTGCGGTCAGAGTCAGGAGGGTTGGGGAACACGACTTCACCAGCGTCGAGGCCGCGAAGGTGATCGGCTCTGCCCTTTACCCTTATAGCAAAGGAGTCGACTTGGAGAACCCCGAGGTCGAAGTTAAGGTAGACATAAGGTACAACAAAGTTTTACTGAAGCTGGAGGAGTACGAAGGGCCCAAGGGCCTCCCAGTGGGCACTTCCGGAACTACTGTCTCCCTAGTATCTGGAGGGTTCGATTCCGCAGTCGCTTCTTGGCTAATGATGAAGAGGGGAGCTAAAGTAGTCGCCCTCAACTTCGCCCTTGGAGGAAATATTCACACGGAGGCAGTAAAGAAGATAGTAAAGAAGCTCGAGGAGTGGAGCTCTGGTCACGAGATCCGTCTGTACGTTGTTCCTGGAGAGAAGGTCCTACCGAAGCTCGCTAACGTCAAGGAGAGCATAAGGGTGGTAGTCCTCAAGAGAGTGATGTATAAGACCGCTGAGGCCCTCGCCGAGGAATTGGGGGCCTATTCGATAACCACTGGAGAGTCGCTGTCGCAGGTCTCATCGCAGACAATGGCCAACCTATACGCGACCAATTACGGGATAAACGTACCGGTGTTCAGGCCCTTAATCGGATTCGATAAGGACGAAATTATGGCTTTGGCGAGAAGGATAGGGACTTACGAGATAAGCGCCGGACTTCCGGAGTACTGCGCTTTAAGCCTGAGCTCTACGACCCACGCAAGGCTTGATGACGTAATAAAGGAAGAGGAGAAACTGGGATTGGACTACAAGAGCTTACCAGAAGAGGTTTGATCAGCCCTCACACGGCCCATTCACTGGTCATTCCGGGGTTCTCTCATCACAGGGACTTAACGAACTCCAACAACCTCTCCTTTGCCTCACTTAAAGAGTTATACTTGACCGGCGGGCTCTTGAAGTAGAACCCGCAGGCTTCGGGCACTGCGCCCCCAATTCCCTTCGTCTTCATGTAATAGGCTAACTTGATCAAGTCGATCATGGGAACCACTGCGTTCTGGGGATCCGAGGTCTTAAGGGAGACGTCAATCCTGACCTTGGCGTTCACCCCGTAGTAGCCCTCGATCACCATATAGCTAACTCTCCTGTCCTTTAGGAAGCTCACGTAATCTGAAGTACCTGCGACTACCTCAACTTCCCTCTCCCCCCTTATGAAGGAGCTCTTGACCCCCTTTTTGACGTCCTTAACGTCGTCCTGGAGGGTCACGAGTGCCTCCGTAGTCCCAGCTATGTCGACCTGGTAAGACCTTACCACCTTGACCCCCCTCGATTCCAGGAACTCTATGAGCCCCTCGTGAAGGGC
>CAYRZA010000160.1:0-1600 GCA_964428675.1 uncultured Desulfurococcales archaeon
GATATCAGTTTTTAGCCTTCGGGTAAAACTGAGTATGTGTGCCTGTTGAGGGTCGAAAGGGCTAAGCGCTCAAGCCTGTCCGACGACGTAGTCCTCATAAACCTGGCGGAGTTCGAGAGGCTCAGGGATCCCCTCTACTTCAAAGTCCTAGCGGATAGGGACAGGCCTGAGGGGATAAGCAAGAGTTATTACTATTACATACTCTCGAGGCTGAGGGACATGGGGCTCGTATTCGACAACTCCTACTACTTCTCCGTGGCAATCCCTTATTATCAGGACGTTGAGACCATAAGACTCGGCGGGGGTTTCCTCGCATTGACGACCAGTAAATACCTGATACACTACGACGAGGAGTACCCCGGGGAGTGCAAGTGCGATAAAGAGTGCAGCGAGGCCTTGAACGACCTCGCTGACGAGTTGAAGCTGGAACCTAAGGGAGCGTCTGTAGAATCTATGCTTAAATCCCTGGTGATTAAGCTAGTGACGAGGATCTCGGAACGCGCCAGGCACATGAGGCTCCCGAGGTCGGTAATATGGACGAAGGGTACATGAGGGTTTACGCATTAATGATAGTTCAGTTCATCCTTGACTATTCCTTCCTGGCCCTCAACGCTTACGTGCCTAGCGTTAAGCACTGGGCCCCCGTACTATTAATCGCCTCAGAGGCCCTGGCCACAGTTGTAACGATCCTGAGCTTTAGGCTCGGCCTCACAACGCTGAAGAAGTTGGCCTTACTTGACTTCTCACTCTCGACGTTCCTAATTCCCCTTGGCTTCCTTTACGGGGAGCAATCGGCGCTTATCAATTCAATCCTCACTCTGGTCGTCATAGCCCTCGCCTTCTCTGTCGGCTTCTTCTACGCCTTGAACAAGGTCTTCACTTAAAAGCCCGAAACCCTTTAAGACTTCGTGGACTTAGAGAGGGAGCTCTATTTGACAGATAGTTACGTGAGGGAGTTCAGGGCGAAAGTGGTAGCTAAGGAAGGGGACTGGGTGGAACTTGATAGGACGGCCTTCTACCCGGGAGGGGGAGGCCTCCTGAACGACACGGGCCAGCTGGTGAAGGGAGGCAAGGCGTTCAGGGTAGAAGAGGTAAAAAGGGAGGGCGACAGGATACTTCACAGGGTAGTTAACGCCCAGGACTTAAGCGTTGGGGACGAGGTAGTGGGGCTGATAGACTGGGAAAGGAGGTACAGGATGATGAGGTTGCACACGGCCTCTCACGTGATGGCCGCCGTGGCCTATAGGGATTACGGGGCTAAGATAACTGGGGGTCAGATAACCCCTGAGTACGCTAAGGACGACTTCGACCTGGAGAGCAAGGACTTGTTGCCCCTGATAGTAAAGAAGACGAACGAAATATTGGCCAGAGGCCTTCCAGTGAAGGTTTACTTCCTCAAGAGGGAGGACGCCCTGAAGATCGACGGCATAGTGAAGCTCGCCGAGAGGATGCCCCCTAACATAGAGGTCTGGAGGATCGTTGAGATAGAGGGAATAGACGTGCAGGCCGACGGAGGGCCCCACGTTAAGAACACAGCGGAAGTGGGCGAGGTCAAGCTGTTAAAAATTGAGAGCAAGGGGAAGAGCAGGAAGAGGGTCTA
>CAYRZA010000161.1:0-1586 GCA_964428675.1 uncultured Desulfurococcales archaeon
CCAGGCAAGTCGATAACGACCGTGCCCGTGAGCTACGAAACGCTCGAAAGGTTCAGGGAAGTCGGGGTCGACTACTTGGGCTCAGGAGTTGACACTGTCCCCTCCCTTTTCAGGAAGGTAAGAAAACCGTTCTCGTTCGAGGAGTACTTCTCGTTCTTGATGAAGGCCAGGGAAGTCTTCGGGGAGTGGAAGGTGGTGGCCCACCTAATTTACGGCCTGGGGGAGAGCGACAGGGAGTTCGCGGAAGTTATGGAAGCCTTCATAAGGCAAAAAATAAACGTGGCCCTCTTCGCCTTCACTCCAATTAAGGGAACCCCTCTGGAGTCCAAGAGCCCTCCCAGCTTGCGGAAGTACAGGCTAATGCAGAGGTTAAGGCTAGCCTTAATGCACGGCAAGGAGTTGAAAGAAGTTGCGGTATTCGACGGCGACGAGCTGGTAGACGTTAAGTTCGACTCTCCCGGCTCGGCCTTCACCTCCGGCTGTCCCCATTGCGACAGGCCCTACTACAACGAGCACCCCTTAGGCCTTCAGTACAACTTGCCTTACACGGTGAGAGCTTGACCAAGGGCTTCGTGGTGCTGAGGAACTTCGCTGTCGTTAGCTTAACCGGGAGCTCCTGCTCCCTTAACTGCTTCTACTGCTCCGCTAAGTACATCTCATCCATGGAGCCCGCTCTGACCCCTGAGGTTTTGGAGAAGTTCGTGATCAGGGCTGTCAAGACAGGGGTGAAGGGCTTAATGGTCTCAGGGGGTTTTACCGCAGACGGTAAGCTTCCGTTGAAGAGGTTCATCCCGGTGCTGAGGAAGCTGAAGAGGGAGTTCGACCTCGTCCTCAACGTCCACCCGGGGCTCCAGGACAGGGAAACCATTGCCGAGATGAAGGACGTGTTCGACGTAATAGACTACGAGTTCAGCTTCACGGAGAGCTCTTTCAAGGCTAAGGGAATGAAGGGGAGGAAGAGGGAGGAAGTGCTGGAAGTAGCTCAGGAAATGATAGACGAAGGTTTGGACGTTGTGCCCCACGTAATGTTAGCCCACCCTGGTGACACGTTAGAGGAGGAAATGGATGCAATAAGGCAAGCCTTCTCCCTCAGGCCCAGGATGGTGAACTTATTGGTCTACATACCGACCAGGGGGACTAGGGGGGAAGCGGTAAGCCCCTCCTTAAGTATAGAAGAGGTAATAGAGCTCATTAAGTTCTCCGCGTCCTTGGGCGAGACAGGCCTCGGGTGCATGAGGCCCTATCATTGGAAGGTTAAGTTGGACAAAGCGGTCAAGGACTACGTGACCAGAATAGCTAACCCGGCAGTTAAAACTGAGGAAATGTACGACGCCTGTTGCTCCCTCCCAGAAAGGTTATTATCTAGATTTAGGATCAGGTGACATGAAACTCGTCTTGGACCTCGAGGGTAGGGATCCCTACTGGCAGATGGCCATAGACGAGGCCTCGCTCCTTTTGAGGGCTTACGACCTCGTGGACGACTTCGTGAGGCTCTGGGTCTTCAAGCCCACCACCCTCAGCATAGGCAAGTTCCTGAGCTACAGCGCGACGGTCGACGAAGGGAAGGTCAAGGAGTTCGGGCTCCT